>CAUCWU010000015.1 GCA_958446555.1 uncultured Lachnospiraceae bacterium
GCAGACAAAAAAGGAAGCTGCCGATGCAGCACTTAAAGATGCACAGACGAAAAAAGCGAAGGCCCAGACAAGTCTTTCTGAGGCACAGAAAAAATATGATGAAGCAATTGCTCAAAATGGTGAGCTGACGCAGGTAGATGTCGATCAGGCGAACACGGATGCAGAGGAAGCAAAAAATGCGGTGACAGAGCAGGAGTGTCAGGTAGAATCCGCACAGAAAGAAGCCGATGCAGCAAAACAGGTTTTGGATGACGCAGAGAAAAAGAGAGCACAGGCAGAAGCAGATGTGCAGAAGGCAAAAGAAGAAAGGGATGCAGCAAAGCAGACTTATTTACAGGAAGCAGAGAAGTCATCCGAGTCCGACAGCAATGTAAAATCTGCTCAGGAAGCAGCCCAAAACGCACAGAAGAAATTTGATGAAGCCAAGTCGGCAGCGGATGATTTGAAGGTACAGCAATCCAAAAAGCAGCAGGATCTTTTGGATGCACAGGCTGCAGCGGATGAGGCAGCTAAGACCTACCAGTCTGTCAAACAGAAGCTTGAGGAAAATGAACAGGCAAAGTCTGAGTTAGAGCAGGCCAAGAAAAATGTTACCGTGGCAGATGATGCCTGCAGTAAAGCGCAGACGGAGTATGATGCGTTGGTTCAGGCATGGAAGGAAAAACAGGCGGAGGCTGCGGCATTAAACGAAAAGCTTAAGGCAGCCCAATCGTGTGACTGGGAAAATGGAGACGAATTTGATGCGGCACTGGAACAATCTGACGAACGTTTTTTAAATTTAAACAAATTGATTCGCGCCTATATTCAGGCAAAAGAGGCGGAGACTGCGGCAGCGCAGGAACAGCAGGAAGCTAAAAAAGCAGTGCAGGATGCAGACACGGCAAAAGCGGCAGCAGAACAAAAGAAAGCAGCAGCAAAAGAAGCAGTGAAGCAGGGATTTTCTGAGAACAAGACGCAATTTGAAAGCGAACTGCAGATGGCAAAGAATGAGGAATTGGAAGCGCAGACAAAAAAGGAAGCTGCCGATGCAGCACTTAAAGATGCACAAGCGAAAAAAACAGATGTCGAAACGGAGCGTTCCAAAGCCCAGAAAAAATATGATGAAGCAATTGCTCAAAATGGTGAGCTGACGCAGGCAGATGTCGATCAGGCGCAGAATGCAGAGAAAGAAGCAGAAAATGCGGTGAAAGAGCAGGAGAGTCAGGTAGAATCCGCACGGAAAGAAGCCGATGCAGCAAAACAGGCATTGGAGACTGCAAAACAGGAGTTTGATAATCTGGGGGGCGCACAGGCACTGCAGGATGCAGAAAGTAAAAAAACGACTGCTCAGAAAAATGTAGAGCAGGCTGAAAAAGATAAAGATCAAACACAGCAGAATTTAGAGGCAGCACAGAAAGAACTTGAAAACGTACAAAACCAGCTTAACAGTGCACAGAAAGCGCTGGAAACCAGTACAGCTGCAAAGACAGTAGCGGATGATGAATTAAAACGTGCGCAGAAAAATAAAGCTGACGTCGAGACGTTGCAGAAGGATACCGATGACAGAAAAATTCAGTGTGAGACAGAGATCAACAATTTGAATCAGAGCTTGAAAGCGTGTGAGGGAAAAATCATAACTGAACAGTATTCATTGGATTCCTTAGAGAAAAAAATTAGGACAATAAAAGGCAGGTTGCAGGGAGAAGGGATCCTCCAATCAGAACGTGAACATCTAGAGGCACAACTCGCTGATACTCAGGCAAGTCGTGATGCTAGCCAGAACCAGCTTGATGCTTACATGAAAGAGTATAATAAGCTTACGAAAGAAAAAAATTCGTGGGAAGATAATTTGGAAACTGTGAACGCTAATTTAGCGTCTCTGAAGAAAATGCAAGCCGACGCAGATGAAAGGCTTCAGTCAGCCGAGACCGCGGCCAAACAAGCGCAGGCTGCTTTCGAAGAGGCTCAAAAAAAGTATGATGGGCTTACGACACAGAAATCTGATCAGGAAACGCAAGTAAACGAATGTCAGACTCAATTAAAAGACAGAGAGAATGCCTTACAGACAAAGCAGGATGAACTGAATGTGATCGAGAGCCAACTGAACATTTTGAAACAGGCAGAGGACGCGGTAAAGTCGGCAGAAAGTGAAAAGAAAAACAAGGAAGCAGAGCTTAGTAATAAGCAGCAGGATCTTTTGGATGCACAGGCTGCAGCGGATGAGGCAGCTAAGACCTACCAGTCTGTCAAACAGAAGCTTGAGGAAAATGAACAGGCAAAGTCTGAGTTAGAGCAGGCCAAGAAAAATGTTACCGTGGCAGATGATGCCTGCAGTAAAGCGCAGACGGAGTATGATGCGTTGGTTCAGGCATGGAAGGAAAAACAGGCGGAGGCTGCGGCATTAAACGAAAAGCTTAAGGCAGCCCAATCGTGTGACTGGGAAAATGGAGACGAATTTGATGCGGCACTGGAACAATCTGACGAACGTTTTTCAAATTTAAATAAATTGATTCGCGCCTATATTCAGGCAAAAGAGGCAAAGACTGCGGCAGCGCAGGATCAGCAGGAAGCTAAAAAAGCAGTGCAGGATGCAGACGCGGCAAAAGAGGCAGCAGAACAAAAGAAAGCAGCAGCAAAAGAAGCAGTGGAGCAGGGATTTTCTGAGAACAAGAGGCAGTTTGAAAGCGAACTGCAGGCAGCAAACGATGAGGAATCGGTAGCGCAGTCAAAAAAAGAAGATGCCGATGCAGCACTTAAAGATGCGCAAGCGAAAAAAACAGATGCCGAAACGGAGCGTTCCAAAGCCCAGAAAAAATATGATGAAGCAATTGCTCAAAATGGTGAGCTGACGCAGGCAGATGTCGATCAGGCGAACACGAATGCAGAGGAAGCAAAGAAAGCATTGGAGGCAGCAAATGATGAGCTGGCAGCTGTACAGAAACAGCTTACCTCAGCACAAGAATTGCTGCAAAATTGTGCTGATAGGAAAAAAGCCGCAGACGAAGACTATGATGAGGCAGTCAAAAAAAATAAGCTCAATGGTCAACAGACATTAGAAGCAAAACAGCAGCTTGATGAAAAACAGACGGCATTGGACAATGCAAATGTAAAGCTGACACAGGCAACTGATGTCGAGACTAGCGCAGAAAAAGAGGCTGCAGCAAAAGATACAACACTTCAGCAAAAACAGCAGGCGCTTCAAACAGCGAAGGATGCGGCAGATTCAGCTGCAAAGAACAAAGAGTCTGTTCTGCAGTGCTTTGAAGCAAATGAGCAGGCAAAGCGAGAATTCGAACAGGCGAAGGAAGATTCTGCAGTAGCAGAAGATGCCTGCAAAAAGGCACAAAGTGAAGCAGACACCGCTTTGCAAATGTGGAATGAAAAACAGGCACTGGCTGCACAATGGAAAGTAAATCTGCAGGCACTTGCATCCTGCGATTGGGAGAACGGACAGGAATTTGATCTGTCTCTGGAAGAAGCAGATGAACGTTTCGTCAGACTAAATGAGTTGATTCGGGCATATATGCAGGCAAAGAAAAATCAAAAGGCAGCAGAAGATACAGCGGAAACGGCACAGGAATGGTACAGTCAGTTATGTGCAGCAGTGACGAAAGCAAAACAGGAGTATGCTGTCGCGCTGGCAGACGAAGCAATTGCACAGGAGATATACGATTCCTTCTTAAAAGAACAGGAGACGAGCGAAGAAGAGAGCAGCTCATCTGAGGCGTCCAGCGAAGAACAGACATCGCCAGAAGAATCTAGCGAAGAAGAGGCATCGCCATCAACCTCACAGGAATCACAGGCTCAGACTCAAACCCAGAGCCAGACTCCAAGCTCCAGTCAGGAAGAAAGCCAAATAAAAGATGTTGTTCTCGGAATTGAGGATTACAGTATGCTATTTGGATTGGGATTAGCAGGAGCAGGCGGCATGCTTCTCATCTGGTTGGCGTTAAAATTCAAGCGTATTTAAACATTTTTTCCATCTTCAGGGGGCTGGTTAGTACACTAGCCTCCTAAATTTTTTGAAATTTGATGTGGGAAATTTCAGTAAAAGAAAAACGAGAAGTTTACTAGTCAGAGCTGGCTGCAGCACCCTTCCACTTGTCAAATCCTAATTAAGTGTGATATACTGCCCACAAATGGCCGGATTTGTGCAGCAAGAACGAGGGGTGAGTAAAATGGGAGGAAAATGGTCGCAAAAAGAGTCAGAAAGCAATATGCTAGAGCAGGTTATATATGAAATTGCAGATTTTCCAATTCTCAGTCGTGAGTGGGTTCTTGAGGGTAAAGACAGAGGGGAGATTCCTTGGCATTGGCATTCTCAAGTTGAATTTTTATATGTGGAAAAGGGCGAAATAACCTGCTGCATTAATACATCATCAATTGTATTAAGAGAAAATGAGGGGATTTTTATCAACTCAAAGGAAAGCCATAGTATTTTGCGAAATGTCGGGGCAGGACGAATAAAAACCATCCTGCTTCCAGCTGAGTTTGTTTTTGGAACAGACAATTATTTTTACAAGGAGTGCATCAAACCTATTGCCCATCAGGAGCAGTACCAGTACATTTGTCTGACTAGTGAAAGGGACTGGCAGAAGGACATACTAAGCGAGATGGAAAAGCTGCGCTGTTACTGTGAGAAAAATATTGCAAAGAAAATGTCTTCTATTATTTTTTCCGTGTGCCGTATTTGGGAAAAACTAGCAAATTTTCGTCAGGAAATTCCAGTAACTGATCCGTCTGAGGTTCGAAGTCCGTCGCAGATTCGTTTGCAGCAGATGCTTGCCTTTATCAAAAAACATTACTCTGAGCCTATTACACTTGGTGATATATCAGGTGCAGCTAATATTAGCCAGAGCGAGGCTGCGCGCTGTTTTAGGAAAAATCTTGATGTTACGCCATTTAATTATTTGATTCATTATAGGCTTGAAGTAGCAAAAATGATGCTTCAGTCGTCTGAAATGTCAATTACGGAGATTGCCATGCAGTGTGGTTTTGAGAGTGTCAGCTATTTTGACCGAGTGTTTCGAAAGTACTACTGGTTGACACCGAAAGAATTTAGAGGAAGCATTGATTTATACAATTGAGTACAGAAATTAAAAACAGTGGTGTTTACAATCAATACACAAAGTTAAAAAATATCAAAATGCACAAGTAAAAAAAGATCAATCAAAATAAAAAATAAAATATGCATTATCATACATTGGCAAAATATGAAAGTTTTGTGAACTTTTTTGAAAATTTTGTACTATCCTTTTGCTATTTAACATGTTAAACTGAATCCATCATTTTCGTAGGAAAAAGGAGGAGACAGATGAGAAAGTACACAAAGAGATTGGTATCAGCAGCTATGTGCGCAGCGATGACCGCATCTATGATTCCGGCAACAGCATGGGCAGATGAGAGTAGCGATGAGATGTCCGTAATCCGTGTTATGGGAATTAACAACACCGTCACAACCGTGAATGGCGGTACCGTTTCCTTAAAGGATTGGATCGAGAGTGGAGACAGTCAGCTGTACAATACCTTCACAGAGGAACTTGCAAAGAGAAATATCAAGCTCGAGTTCAATTTGATTGAAGAGGATCAGTACACGACTGTATGTCAGACAACTGTAGCGAGCGGAAACTTAGACTGCGATATCATGTACATTGAGCCTCTTGATGACAAGACCAAGCAGAGATTGATCGACAGAGGAATTTTTGTTCCGATCAATGAGATCTGGGATCAGTCCGAGGAGGGAACTGCAAAAGAGTTCTTCACTGAGGGAGATGGAAAGTTCGTTTCTGAGCGTCTTGGAATGGAAGATGGAAATGTTTACTGGCTGGCAGATATTCAGACCAGTAACTACAAGGGTGAAGTAACAACTGGTGCTGCACTGGCATTTAATATTCGTAAGGATTGGTTGGATGCATGTGGTCTTGAAGAGCCAACCACTCTGGATGAGTTTACAGCAGCACTTCAGGCATTTCAGGATAACGATTGCAACGGAAATGGAGTTGCAGATGAGGTTATTACAATGAGCATTGCCGGATTCGGAACCGATATTGCTCAGTGGTTTGGCCTTGGACCTGGCATGGTATTCATCGATCCAAAGACCGATACATTAACCAGCCCATGGTATCAGGATCATATCAAGGATTATATTTCCTATATGAACAGCCTGTATGAAGCAGGACTGTTAGTAGACATCACCAATCAGACCAACACCAGACTGGCTGCAAACCAGATGTCCGGTGAGGCAAACTGGGCAGCACAGACATGGGAAGAGCCGTCCATTCAGGTACAGGAGGGTGCACAGCCGCCGTACTTAGAGCCGATCGTAATCAAGGCTACCGACGACACTGAGCCATTTGTTCGTCTGCAGAGCGGTGAGAATCTGATGTCTAGAATTTATGCAGTAACAAATGAGTGTGAGGACACAGCAGCTGTTGCAAGACTGCTTGACTATATGTGTTCCCCAGAGTATGTAGAGTTAACTGAGCACGGTGTAGAGGGCGTGAACTTTACTCGTACAGAGGATGGAGACTATCAGCAGCTGTCAGGTGATGACATTGATAACTCCATCATGAGCTTAATGTATGGTGCACTGTGGAACTCCAATGTATTACCTCGTATGGATTTGAACAAGGATATGTCTACCGAGCTTGTTGCTGGAATCCAGCTTGGAAAGGATGCCGGAATTCCGGAGGGCTATCAGGCAAAGGCTGACTTTGCAGATTGGGTATTCACCGAGGACATGGATAATACCGTAAACTATTCACCACTGACTATGCTTGCAGTCGCAACTCAGGATGAGACAAAGCGTACCAGCGAGATTTTGACCGATCTGGATACCTATTCGCAGGAGCTTTTAACCAAGTTGATCCTTGGACAGAAGAGTCTGGATGATTGGGATTCCTATATGGACGACTTGAAGCGTCTTGGTCTGGATGAATTAATTGAAATCTATCAGGGCCGTTACGACAGAACAAAGGGCTGATGATCGATTGAGAATCCGATAAAAACGGGGCCGCTGCGAACAAAGCGTTTGCGAGCGGCCCTTTGTAAAAGGCTGGTGTATCTATGAAAACAAAAACAAAAAGAAAATATACGGCGGTTGAAAAAAGAGAGAACCGCCAGCTCTACCTGTTGATGCTTCCGGTATTTATCCTAATCGCAGTCTTCTGCTATGCGCCGATGTTTGGTATCGTAATTGCATTTCAGGATTATTGGCCAGGTGATCCATTCTTTGGCGATGGTGCAATGTGGGTAGGCTTGGATAACTTTAAGAGATTTGTGCAGGGTGAATATTTTGGTCGACTGATCAAGAACACGCTGGTATTAAGTGGTCTGAATTTGGTTTTTGGCTTTACAATGCCAATTATCTTTGCACTTCTGTTGGATCAGATCAAGCATTTGAGATTCAAAAAATTCTGTCAGACGGCTAGCTACATGCCGTATTTTATTTCAACAGTAGTTGTTGCAGGTATGGTAATTTCCTTTATTGACGTGAATGGACTTATTACAAAACTGCTTACGATTGTGGGACTGCCAAATATTAACTGGAGACAGGAACCATCAGCATTCCCTACAATTTATACTTTCACAAATGTGTGGAAACTGTTTGGATTTAATAGTATTTTGTATATGTCCACGATTTCTTCAATTGATCAGGGTCTCTATGAGGCAGCAAAGATTGACGGTGCAAACCGTTGGCAGCAGTGCTGGCATGTCACACTTGCCGGTATCAAGCCAATCATTGCGATCAATTTAATTATGCAGGTTGGAAGCATTCTTTCTACAAACAGCGATTTGATCTTGCTTTTGTATACGCCGGCAACTTATGATGTGGCAGATGTAATTGGTACATACACGTATCGTATGGGTATTTTGAACGGTGAGTACAGCTTCACGACAGCAGCAGGTCTGTTTATGTCTGTGATTGGATTTGCACTGACCTATATCTGTAATAAGATTAGTAACAAGCTGACAGGCTTCGGTCTGTGGTAAGGAGGTCAGAGATGTCAAAGAGAAATCCGAATAAGATTAAAGAAGGAAAGACGATCTATACGGTGCTCGTCTATGCGGCAGTTGCGTTTCTTTGCTTTCTGGCTGTGTACCCGATGTATTATGTTTTGATCATGTCGCTTAGTTCACCAGAAAATGCCGCACAGATGAATGTTTACGTCATTCCTAAGGGCTTTTGTGTAGATGCATATAAGGTTCTGGTACAGGACCCGGAGATGTGGAGAGCATATTTAAACACAATTATCTATGTAATTCCGACTACGATCTTGATGCTTACAACTTGTGTGCTAGTCGCATATCCGCTGACTTATAAGCGCCTGATGGGAAGAAAGTTTGTCAACATGTTCTTGCTGATTCCAATGTATTTTGGCGGTGGCATGATTCCAACCTTCCTGTTAATCAATAAGTTAGGTCTGTATGACAATCCGCTTTCCCAGATTCTTCCGGTTTGCTTTTCTATATGGAACATTATTCTGGTAAAGGCATTTTTTAGCAGCATTCCAGAGAGTCTTCGTGAAGCTGCAAAGATTGATGGCGCGAATGTATATCAGATTTTGATTAAGGTATATCTTCCATTGTCCAAGCCGATTTTGGCAGTTATTGCTGTTTACACAATCGTTGGTGTATGGAACAGCTGGTTCAACGCTATGGTATATTTGCCACATACCCAGTGGCAGCCACTTCAGCTGTATCTGCGCCGTGTATTGATCGAAAATACAAAGCAGATCACAGAGGTATTAAGCCCGTCAGCAGCACAGGAGCTGGCGAGAAAGCAGATGAGCAATGCACAGTTGAAATATGCGATGATCATATTTACAACACTGCCAGTATTGTTCACGTATCCATTCTTCCAGAAATATTTTGTAAAGGGTGTCATGCTTGGCTCCTTGAAAGAGTAAAAAAGCGCCGGTACACTGCGAAGCTGCCTTGTACCGGCGTTTCTGCATAGAAAAAGCGCAGAGCGCAGAAAAGAGGAAACTATGGAGTTGATTCATTATTATGAGGATCTAAATACGCTGCATGTAGGGACAGAAAAGCCACGTTGCTATTATCTTCCAAAGCATCCAGATGGAAGTGATTCCTACCGCTGCTTAAGCGGCGATGATTGGCAGTTTTACTATTACAAAAATCCGCAGAGCGTAGACGAAAATTTCTGTACGGCCGATTATGAAAATGAAGCATATGTGCCGATGACGGTGCCGTCATGCTGGCAGGCAAAAGGCTATGATCACAAGCATTATTCTGGTGGTGCATATGTAATTCCGTATGATCCGCCGTATGTGCCAGATGAGAATCCGTGTGGTGCCTACTATAAGGATTTTGACGTAACAGAAGAGGAACTGAAAAAGGATTTGTATCTGTATTTTGAGGGCGTAGAGGCCGGATTTTACGTTTGGGTGAATGGTCAGTTTGTTGGCTACAGCCAGGTGTCACACAGCCCAAGTGAGTTTGATATTACCTCGTTTGTAAAGTCAGGAAAGAACCGCTTGGCAGTGCTTGTATTAAAGTGGACAGATGGAACCTATCTTGAGGCTCAGGATAAGTATCGCTATAATGGAATTTTCCGCGATGTGACGCTTCTGATCCGTCCGAAAGATGCGATTGTCGATTATACAGTAAAGACAAGCGTGGCAGAAGACAACAAGACGGCAACCGTATCAGTAAAGCTAGATAGCTGTAAGGGTGAGCCGAAGGCAGTGGCTTATCTTTTTGCACCAGATGGAAGCAAGCTTGAAGAAAAAGAGCTTTTTGCTGGTCAGGAAACAAGTTTTACCGTGTCTGATCCAAGTCTATGGAATGCAGAAAATCCGATTCTTTATACTGTAAAGCTTCAGACAAAGGATGAAGTGATTGAGCAAAAGGTTGGAATCCGAGAGATTGAAATAAAAGATGGCGTCATGCTTTTAAACCATCGCCCGGTAAAGCTTCTTGGTGTAAACCGTCATGACAGCAGCCCAACAGATGGATACACGGTATCAAGAGAGCATGTAGTGCGTGATCTTACGATGATGAAAAAAAATAATATAAATGCAATCCGCACAAGTCATTATCCGAATGCACCGTGGTTTACTGAGCTTTGCAATGAGTATGGCTTTTACGTGATTGCAGAGGCTGATTTTGAGACACATGGAACGATGGATCTGGTTGGTGAAGAGCCGATTTATAGGAAGTTTGGAAAGATTGTTCAGGATCCGGCTTTCCACGATGCGATTGTAGATCGTATGATGTTAAACGTAATTCGTGACAAGAACGCGAGTTGTGTTGTTATCTGGTCTCTTGGAAATGAAAGCGGCTATGGAAAGAATCTGATTGATGCTGGAAAGTGGACGAAGGAATATGACCCAACACGTCCTGTTCACTATGAAGGAGCAACTTGGGCACCTCCAGGAATCGAGAATGATCAGTCTTGTCTTGATATGGTAAGCCGCATGTATCCGACTGTAGAGACAATTAAAAAGTATCTTGCAGACCCTACTAGCGTAAAGCCATTTATCTTGTGTGAGTTTGTTCATGCAATGGGTAATGGCCCTGGTGACATTGAGGACTATCTGGAAGTCATCTTACCAGAAAAGCGAATCATCGGCGCATTTGTCTGGGAATGGTGTGATCATGCAACATATGAAGGAAAGACACCAGATGGGAAGGATAAATATTTTTATGGCGGTGATTACGGTGAGTTCCCACACGATGGAAATTTCTGCATGGACGGACTTGTTTATTCAGACCGTCGCCCACATACTGGACTGCATGAGTGGAAAAATGCGATTCGTCCAGTAAGAGCTACCCTTCAGGAAATCAGCCCACTAAAGGTATCATTGTGGAATCGTCTTGACTTCACAAATCTTGATGATGTTGTAACAGTAACATATGAGATTAAGGAAGAAGGAAGACTGCTTTCACAGGGAAGTGTTGCAGTACCTTCAATTGAACCACATGAAAAAGGCTTTGTTCTGATTCCAGAGGCACCAAAGACAAATAAAAATACTTACCTTAAGCTGACCTACACAGCAAAGCAGGGAACTGCTCTTGCAGGAGAGGTACTTGGCTTTGATCAGATTGCTTTGTTTGAGGAGCAGGATGAAGTGCTCACACCTGTATCTAAGACTGCGCTGCCGGCATTTACTTCATGGAGTGTAAATGAGACGGCGGATATCTATGAGCTGACAAGAGACGGCGAGTGTATTGTATTTGATCGCCATCTTGGAACATTTGCAAAGATCGTTAAAGATAATGAGAACCAGATTTCTGAGCCAATGCGTTTTCTGACCTTCCGTGCGCCGACAAATAATGACTCGGCAGTATCAAAGGAGTGGAGAATGGCAGGATACGACAGAAGCACAGTAAAGGTATATGAGACATCTATTCAGGAAATAGATGGCGTAATCGAGATTCACAGCAGATTCTCTATTGCATCTCCAGCCAAGCAACCATTCCTTCGCCTTCAGGCAGTATGGAAAGTTGATCTTGAGGGAACCATTTACCTTTCCTTAGATGGAAACTTTGACAAGGTATTCCCGTACCTTCCGCGATTTGGTCTTGGGCTAAAGCTTCCAAACGATAAGACTAATGTAACATACTACGGATATGGGCCATATGAAAGCTATTCCGATAAGCATCGTGCATCTTGGGTAGATCGCTTTGATACAACAGTTGATGATATGTTTGAGGATTACGTTTTCCCACAGGAAAATGGAAGTCATTACAACTGTCAGTATGCATCTGTTGGAAATTTGTACGCAAAGGGCAAAAAGCCGTTCAGCTTCCAGGCATCACGCTACAGTGAAAAGGAGCTTGACGAAAAGGCACATAACTTTGAGCTTGTTCCATCTGATGGCATTTATGTGGCGCTTGACTATAAGCAAAGCGGAATTGGTTCTAATTCCTGTGGTCCGAGACTGGCAGAGAAATATCAGCTTCGCGAAGAAAAAATTGAGTGGGAGATCAGCATTCGATTTGACAATAAGAATTAAGTGAAAGTGCAGTAAATAAAAATAGGGTTTTGAATATTTAGAGGATATTGAAGCAGTTATGCGCGGAGAGTAAAAAACGATATATAATGGGATGAAAAGACTTCCCTTATGCGCAGGATATGTTGTATAATGGCAATAGATTCTGCGCTTTTTTGCGTATAAAAAACGGCGAAAAATGAAGGGAGACAGAATATGGGACTGACAATTCTGCTGGTGGATGATGATCAGATTCTGACAGAAAAAACAAAAAAATCATTAAATTGGGACAATCTTGGCATCGGTATGGTATTTACTGCAAATAATATCCATGAGGCAAAGGGAATTTTAAAGGTATACAAAGTAGATATTCTTCTTTGTGATGTGTATATGCCGATGGGAAGCGGTCTTGAGCTTGTGGAATGGATACGTGAGGAAAGAAAAGATATGAAATGTATCTTTTTGTCGAGTTATGCAAACTTTACTTATGCACAGAAGGCGCTTCGATTAGGTTCTGTTAACTATCTGCTAAAACCAATCTCCAATAAAGATCTTGAGGCGGAGTTAAAGACAGTCTGTGATGAACTGTTAAAGGAGCATACAAATCTGAACAGTCAGGAGAAGAAACGACGTGAGGAAGTGTGGAGAAAGGTGTTGGTGCAGGCACTTTCTGATGGTGTTGGTACGTCAAACACTCGTAGTTTATCTGATACTCAATATAGTGAACTCTATCCATCTGTGCAGCCAATTACACTTGTTCTAGCAGGGCTTCTCGACAACAGCGATGAGCGTCAGAAGGTAAAGGATATTTCATTATATAATTATTGTATGCGTACAGTCTCAGAGAAATATTTGCGGGAACTTGATCTTGACGTGATTGTATCATACAAGGATGCCGAGTGGCTTATCGTATTAAAAAATTTTGCCGATTATGATCGCCTTGAGGAACAGCTGTCAAAAATGCAGCAAGAGTTAAATGAACAGACTGCGCATAGCTATTGCTTTTATATTACAACAGGGCGCCCATATGCCAGCATCGCAAAGGCAATTCGTATAATTTCTGATATGCGCGAGTATGCAATTCCGAATAAACGATTGATGATTGAGGAGTGGGCATGGGAACTTCGAAAGATTTCTTATTCACAGCCTTCGTGGGAGAAATGGCAGGAAATGTTTCACAAAAGTACAGCTTCAGGTGATTCATCTTACAATACTGCTTACATGGATGTTATGAAGGAAATGCTTACCTATGTTGATCATGCATGCGAGAGCGGAAGCTGGTACTTATCGGACTTAAAACGCTTTGTGAAGCATATGGGCGATTTGCTGGTAAAAGTTTTGCGTGACAACAATGAGACATTTGAAGAACTGTTTGACTGGCAGGAGTATGAGCGAATGAGCTTTTTGGCACGACGCTCCGAGCAGGGCTGTATTGATCTTATTGAAACTGTCTGGAAAAAGATGGATAGTCTGCATAAAACAGAAGACAAGGCGGAGTCAACCATTGCCAAATTAAAAAAGTATATTGAAGAAAATTTAGGCGGTGAATTGACGCGTTCTGTTCTGGCAGGACAGGTGTATCTGTCAGAGGATTATATAACGAGGCTTTTTATCAGGGAGACTGGACAGACACTGCCTGTATATATTGCAAGACGGCGTATGGAAAAGGCAGCAAAGCTTCTTAGGGAATCTACAGATCCAATTAGCAAAATTGCGATGGAGGTTGGATATAGCAATTTTTCCTATTTTAGCAAGACATTTCGTGATTATGTGGGCAGCACACCGAATGAATATAGGGCAAAATATAGGAAATAGATTTGTGAGTTTTTACTGGTTAACAAAAAAATGTTAACAAAAAAACGATAAAATAACAAAATAACGATTTTTATGAAAAAAGATATCACAAAAAGATATCTTTTTTTTGTTATTTCCTATCAGAAATTTTGTAGCAGAAAAAATATAAAAAATGTACTATAAAACCATAAAGAAAAAAGAAATAATTAGTAAAAAAGGAAGGAGAAAAACGTGAAAACGAAAAAGACTCAGTCAAAAAGCAGCAAGCTCAGTGTAGGGCAAAAGCTTAAGGAAAGTAGTCAGCTATATCTGTTGATGCTTCCGTCTATCATCATTTTCCTGATCTTTACCTACTACCCGATGTACGGTGTCATCATTGCCTTTAAGGATTTCAAGCCGGCACTTGGTATTATGGAAAGTAAATGGGTCGGCATGAAGAACTTCATAACGTTCTTCAAATCGTATCAGTTTTCCGTGACAATCAAAAATACGATCGTAATCAGCTTGTACACGATTGCTGTTACGTTCCCATTGCCAATCATTATGGCGCTTATGGTGAATCAGATCCGATCAACAAAGTTTAAGAAGGTTTTACAGGTAGCTACTTATCTGCCGCATTTCATTTCAGTCGTTGTTATGTCTGGTATGATTATCCTGTTTTTATCACCAAGTACAGGAATCATCGCAAAGCTGGTTGGACTGCTTGGATTCAAACTTCCAAACCTGATGGGTTCTGCATCTGCGTTCCCTCATATTTATGTATGGACAGAGGCATGGCAGCATGTCGGTTGGGATTCCATCCTCTACATTGCAACACTTTCCTCAGTTGACCCAAGCCTTTATGAGGCAGCCACAATGGATGGTGCAAACAAGTGGCATAAGATTGTTAACATTGATCTTCCATCATTGGTTCCAACAGCGACAGTTATGTTTATCCTTCGAATGGGAAGCGTTATGAGTGTTGGATTTGAGAAGGTTTATCTGTTACAAAACAACTTAAACAGCAGTTCAAGTGAGATCATCTCAACCTACGTGTATAAGATGGGTCTTGTAAGCAATCAGTACAGCTTATCAGCAGCGATCGGCCTGTTTAACAACATCATCAATCTTGTTCTTTTGATAGCAGTCAATCTGATAGCTAAAAAAGTCAGTGATACTTCATTAGTCTGATGGAAGGGGGAAAAACAGTGAGCAAGGCAGCATACAAAATAGCAAAGACAAATAAAATTAAGCGTTCAAGAGCCGACTTGATTTTTGATATCATTCTGTATACGATTGGAATAATTCTGATTCTGATTACACTCTATCCGATGTACTTTATCGTAATCGCGTCCATCAGTGATCCGCAGCTGGTATCAAACGGCGAGATCATGTTTATCCCGCGCGGCGTCAGCTTAAAGGCATATAAGCAGCTTTTAGGTTATACAAGACTCTGGACTGGCTACAGAAACACTATTATCTATGTAGTGCTTGGAACAATTATCACATTGGCTGTTAATATCCCGGCTTCTTACGCATTATCAAGAAAGAAGCTTTACGGCAAGAAATTGTTCAACATGTTCTACCTGATTCCAATGTTCTTTACCGGTGGTCTGATTCCTACATACATGGTAGTAAAAAGTCTTGGATTGACCGATACAATGACCGTTATGGTGCTTCCATTCTCGGTTGTTACTTATTATATTATCGTTGGAAGAACTTTCTTTGAAAACAGCATTCCAGATGAACTTTGGGAGGCAGCACAGCTTGATGGCTGCGGTTACATTTCCTTCTTCTTTAAAATCTGTCTGCCGCTTTCTAAAGCAATCATCGCTGTTATAGCATTGTGGGCAGCAGTTGGACAGTGGAATGGCTACTTCAACGCATTGATCTATTTAAGAAGTGAGGCACTTCAGCCATTGCAGATCGTTCTTAGAAACATCTTAATCAGTAACCAGACAATAAGTTCTATGATGACAGGATCAGCAGCAGTAGAAGCCAAGCAGATGGCCGATTTGATTAAGTATGCAGTAATCGTTGGCTTTGCAGCCAAAGCCTGTGGTTTTGTGGAAAACTGGGAGGACGCAAGGACAAAGTCCAC
>CAUCWU010000016.1 GCA_958446555.1 uncultured Lachnospiraceae bacterium
ATAGAATTGATAATAATAGTTATTTAAAGAAAATAGAGGCTTTTAGAGGTGTTGATATGGTCTACCATCGCTGCCAATGTCGTCGATTTTCCAGAACCGGTTGGACCTGTCACTAAAATGAGTCCTCTTGGCTCCTCAGCAAGTGTGCGAAGCACCTTCGTAAGATGAAGCTGTTCTAGTGTTGGCACCTTTGCATTCAAAAGACGAATTGCAGCTGCAAGATGCCCCTGCTGGCGAAATACATTGACTCTCTGCCGATTTCCGTCTTGCGTTTGAAATGCAAAATCAACGTCCTCACCAGCCTCTAGCTTGTCCTTCTGCTCTGGTTTCATAATAGATAAAATTAGCTTCCTTGCCATCTCATCCGACACTTCCCAGTCACTTCTTTCAAGCCTTCCATCAATGCGAAGGTACACAGACTGTCCCTCACTGATGTGGATATCCGAGGCCCGCCTGCTTCTAGCCTCGCGAATCATGTTCTCTATCATACCTTCTCCTTTATAGATGTTGGATACGATACCTACGAATTGCTCTCGACCATGGTATCTTAAATGTAGTAAGCTACTTTTTTCAACTCCTCCACTGTCGTGGTTCCCTCCTCGACAAGCTTTAACGCCTCATCTTTTAGCGATGACATACCAAGATGCTCGGTTGCATAGCTTCGAAGCTCTTCCATCGGTGTGCGCTCTGTGATCATTTTTCTCATTGCATTGTCGATGCAAAGAATCTCATGGATTGCGCGGCGTCCTACATATCCGGTGTGATTGCAGCTATTACAGCCAGATGCACGACGGACTCTGTGAATCCTTGACCCGATAAACGCCTTTTCCTGCTCGGTTGGTTCGTCCCAATAGCCACACTCTGGACAAACAACTCTCACCAGTCTCTGAGCGACAAGTCCCACGAGTGAGTTTGAAACCATATATGGCTCAACACCCATATCAATCAGACGAATAATCGAAGAAACCGCATCGTTTGTATGAAGTGTTGACAAAACAAGATGTCCAGTGATTGCCGCACGAACTGAAATGGATGCCGTCTCCTCATCTCTTGTCTCACCGACCATGATAATATCTGGGTCCTGACGAAGCAGAGAACGAAGTCCTCTCTCAAAGGTAAGTCCAGCGACCGGATTCACCTGACACTGGTTGACACGCGGAATATTCCACTCAACTGGGTCTTCAATCGTTGCAATATTGACTTTTCGATCACTCAGCTTTTGAAGTGCCATATAAAGAGTTGTCGTCTTTCCAGAACCGGTTGGGCCTGTGATATAGATCATGCCATTTGGTGCCTCAAGCATTCGGCTAAACTGCTCAAAATGCTCTTTATTCATGCCAAAATACTCGGCATCCGCAACCGTACCGCCTGATGCAAGAAGACGAAGAACAGCCTTCTCACCAAACACAGTTGGAATTACAGAAGTACGGATGTTGACATCTCGATTTAAAATCTTTGTTCGAAAATGGCCATCCTGCGGCAGACGCTTCTCAGCAATATCCATCTGGCTTAGAATCTTGACACGGGCAACCAGATTTTGATGAAGGCTCTTCTGAAGAACGACATAGTCAAGAAGCTGGCCGTCCACACGGATTCGAACCGATGTCTTCTCCTCAAACGGCTCAATATGAATATCAGATGCATTCATACTAAAGGCACGGGCGAGAAGATTATCAAGAAGCTTAATCACCGGCGCATCGGTATCGCCGTCATCTGCCTCGACTTCAAGCTCCTGCTCACGCTCTCTTGCCATCTCATTTGCCGAGCTTGCTGCACGTTTTGCCTCAATCTCCGAATAATAATATTCAATCGCCTGATCAAGCGGCTGAAGCTCTGTCAGCCAAATCTCCAGATTCATACCTGTTACCTGGCGAATATCCTCAATTCCGTAATAGTTGAGTGGATCATTCACGACAAGTGTAAGATTGTTGTCTTTATGCTGTACAGCTAACATATGATATTTCTTTGCCAGCAGGCGCGGAATCATCGCCACTGCCTCTGTCTGTACAGGAATTCGATCCATTTTGACATAGCGTTCACCCAGACGAGCCGAAAGTGCCTCTAGCTGCTGTCTCTCTGTGATAAAGCCAAGTTCAATCATTGCCTCACACAGACGAATTCCTTTGTGTTGCTTTTGATAATCCAGCGCCTCATTTAACTCATCCTCGTTGATATAGCCGGCCTGGAGCAATACCTCACCAATTCGTATATTTTTTTCACTTGCCATCGCTGTTGCCTCTTATCATATAGATCATCATGCTGACCTCCAGGCGTTTTCCTTCCTGAAGAGAGTCCTGTCCATTTTGCTGTGTCTTAACTGCCGCATCACTGATTGAGAAGGAGACAATCCGCACTCCTTCCTTTGCTGAGAGTGTATCTAGCACAGCAAGTGCCTGCTCCTTGGTTCCAATCGCTGAATAATCTGCCTGAGCACTGTAAACGTAGTTTGTCTGTGTGGTTGCGGCATTTTTGTCATTCTGATTGGACGCATTGGTCATGCCTTCTACATTGTCGCTTGATGCACTTTGCTGAGCTGTCTGTGTGCTCTGACTATTCTTTTCAGCTGCTTTTACAAGCTTCATTCGTTCACTCAGACTGTATGGTGAAATCTCATCGGTCTGTCCAGCGCGCAGTGTGGAATCCTGCATGATCATCCCCTCACTGACAAATACATCGGTCAGATAACGGTTTAACTCCTCATTTGCCTGATAGGTAAAAAAGTGAGTTTCCATCTCGTCCAGCTGCTTTTTTTGTTCCTCTGCTCTCTTTTCGTCCACTGGAAGTGCAGCAATATCCACCTGCATTTGCAGCTGATCCATTTCTAGCTGCTCCTGCTGCAATTCTAACTTATCAATCCGCTCTCTTACTGGCTTAACACCAAACCAATAAATGCCAAATGCAACTGCACAGACAGCTAGACCTACAAGTAGTTTTTTATCTCGTTTTGTCACCGTAAAATCAATTTTCATCTGCAGCCTGCCTTCCTGCGCTCTCGCTTAAAATACAGACAACCTTTACCGTATAGCCGTCCTGAGCCTGATTCTGTGTATATCCAGTGAAATAGACGCTCTGGAAAATCGAGAGTGTCTTCCAGACATCGATCACCTCTGAGACATCTGTTACCTTCGGTGCCACTGCATCAAATTGTAACTCGCCTGTTGAAGAATTATAACCTGTGATCGTAATTGATACCTTGTCTGGACAGCAATCCTCAAGCGTTTCAAATACCCTGCTTGTCACAAGTGGATAGGAATCAATGTTTGCCTTCGCATTTTCAATATCTGCAAGCTTTTGATCCTGTTCTTTTACCTGTTTTTGAAATTCCTTCGCCTGTTTCTGTGCTGTAATATTGTCTTCATTCTCCAAAAAGGATTCCAGACTTGCAATTTCCTTTTTATACTGATTTTCTTGATAATATAGAAGACCAATGATCAGTGCACATGCCAAAAGAGCAGCAAATGCCACCCCTTCTGCAATTCTTCGATTTTTGCGTCGTTTTTGCTGCTCAGGACTGTTTATGATTCTTCGGTAAAAATCCATCCTGCGGTCTGGAATCGCCTTGATCTTTTTTACCTTTTGTGTATTGTGTTTGCCCATTCTTCTCACCTTTCCCAGATCGCTCACGAAAGCAAATTTCCAATTCCGTAAATATAAGATGCCGGCTCAATCGCAATCTCGCCGTTGTCACTGACTGCCGTTTTCACAAAGGATATGCCATTTAACGTTCCCGGCGTTTTTGCATGGATGCCATACTCCTGCATATGCTCATCAATTTTCTTTACAACCGCATCGCTACATCCTGCCATGTACAGACTATCAAGTATATAACTGCTGTGGCGCTGTCTATAGAACTGTCTGATTCCATCTGCAATCTGACCAAGCTCCTCGATCCAGTCCTCACTTCCCTGTTCACTTAACATACGGTTTCTACGGCTGTAGATATACTCACCATTTTCAAACAGCACACTAATCGTTGTACTTCCCTCTGCCAGCATAAACACACAGGTCTGATGAGCAAACATACCAGTTGCAATCACTGTCTTTAATAAACAACCAAGGCCAATGCCTACTCGTTTGATCTTTAGCTTCAAATCTGAAAACAATGATACATAGCTCTCAATGACATTCTTTTCGATTGCTGCACAGAAAATTCGATTCATCGCATACGGATCAGCCTTTGGAAATGGGAAATAATCGGTCACAAGATCCGTCTTTTCTCCATCCGCAAATTCCTTATCAATACAGGCAATCAGCTCTTTGTCCTTCATATATGGAACTTCAAGCATTTTTGTCATAATCTTTCCAGAATCAATGACCAGACAAATTTCTTTTTTGGGAAGCTTATAGCGATCCCAGATTCCTTCAAGTCGCTCTTTTAATCGCTGCTCTCCGGTAATAATGCCGTTCATCATCGTCCCCTCTGGGACAGACAAGCTATATACCTTTTTGACCTTTACTCGGGCTCTTGATCCTGTTCCGGTCACAATTTCAATCCGGTCATTTGAAATATAGACAGAAATCTCCATAATGTCCTCCTCACTTACATCGATCCACTTGCCTCAATCTCTGCATACATATTTAGAAGTGGAAGCATTACCGCTATCATAATCATTCCTACTACCACTGCCATCACAATAATCATCGCTGGCTCTAAGTAACCAATCAGACGAGAAATTGCCTGCTCTGAGTCGTATTCAAAACTATCTGCAGCCGAAATAAGCATCGTATCCAAACTTCCAGTCTCCTCACCGATTGCCACATTTCCAGCAAGCTTTTTATGAAAACCGTCAATCTGACCAAGTGCAGCTGAGAGTGGTTCGCCTCGTCTTACCATCGCAATTGTCTCGTCAAATTGAGACTCTAAGTAACTGTTTCCGATGGTGTCTTTGCTCACCTGCAAGGCTGTCACAATCGGAAGACCACTCGTATATAAGGAACACAGAGTTCTTGCAAAACGCGCTGTATAGATCGTCTGGACTAACACACCAATCTTTGGAATTTTAAGTGTCATTTTATCGACCTTGAGTCGAATATGAGGCAATTCCAAAAGTGCCTTTATCATCAGAATACAGACTACAATTCCAATCAACACCCACAGCCAATTTTTCTGCATAAATTTAGATGCGTTCATCAACACGACTGTCACAGCCGGAAGCTCCAGATCCGCAAAGACATCCATAAATTTTGGCATGATATAGCAAAACAAAATCATAACAACAGCGACAATCACACAGCACAAAATTTTCGGATACAGAGTTGCACTTTTTATTTTGGAACTCAGACGATATTCTTTTTGATAATGCTCTGCCATTCGAAGTGCCGTCTTGTCCATATGACCAGACTCCTCTGCCGCGCGAAACATATTTGTCAAAAGCTCTGGAAATTCATCGCCCTGATCTCTCATTGTATCTGAAAATGAGTTTCCACGCCGAATGCTTCGAATCATATTTTCATAGATTGCCTTTTGTTTTGGCTTGATCGTCTCTTCTGACTGCATCAGATTCATTGCGCGCACAAGCGGAACACCAGCATTTAACAATGTCCCTAATTGCCTGCAAAACTCAGAAAGCTGTCTTGGCTTTAACCGATAGGTATTCTTTTTTTCTTTTTCCGCCAAACGGCTCGAAATTAAGAATAGATTTTCTTCTTTTAAAATGTCATACAACGCATCCTCATCAGTTGCTGTGAGCTGTCCTTTTTTCTTTTTCCCTGCGGCATCCCTTGCCGTATATTGATACTTTGGCATAAAGTACCCCCAATTTTCCTTAAATTCACGCTGCGGTTATCAAATGTTGTTTGGTACAAAAGCTCTTTTGGTTCCAACTAATATCTTTCTAATATCTTTAAAAAAGTACTGACAAGTACCAAGAAAGAAGTGGTTCACCGGCAAAGATAGCAATTGCGATTCCCATACAGAGAAATGGACCAAAAGCGAAATGCTCCTTTCCCTCTTTTTTCTTTGACAAAAGAAGAACAATGCCGTACAAACCACCGATTAAAACGGCAAGTGCAAACGCTGTCAGACACATCTTCCATCCCAAGAAAAATCCAATCACTGCCATCAGCTTGATATCACCACCGCCAAAGGCACCAGGAATTGCCAGTGTAAGCAAAAGAAGTGGTAGGCTGACCGACACGATGCCAATCAAACGCGCCCCAATTGTAACCTGTGGAAATGCAAAAATAGCCACTACTGCCGGAATCATACAGGCAATCACAAGACCATTTGGAATCTCCATCGTCTTTTGATCAATCTGTGCAATGATAAGCAAAATTGTCAAAAGGCAAAACACCGTAATTACCTGCAGATTGATCGCATGATAGTAATCGTTCCATGTTCCAAAATAAATCAGACAGATTGCTGCCACTGCCATTCCCAAGCCTTCTGTTGCCGGATACCAAAATGAAATCCGACTCCTGCACTGTCGGCATCTTCCTCTAAGAATGAACCAGCTAAGCACCGGAATCATATCATACCAGGCAAGTGTATGTCCGCACTCTGGACAGTACGATCGCCCTTTTACAAATGAAATGTTTCTCGGCAGCCTGTCTGCAACAACGTCTGCAAATGAAAATATACAGCCCCCCATCAGCATGAAGGGAAGGCTGTATATTAGTTCAATCCATGTCATTTGACCGATTACTCAATCTTAATTTTTCCATCAGTAATCGTGCAGGTCTTTTTTAATCCGGTATCTGTAACGCTGACAGAAGTAACCTTTCCAGCCTCAACCGTAATTGCATAATTTCCACTTCCGTACTTTGTAAGAAGACCACCGGAAAGTGAGTCTACGTCTGCTACATTCTGAGAATCTGAGAAAATGTTTCCGGTATCTCCATTTGCATATGCTTCACTCGCTACCGTCTGAGATGCCAGATAAATACTTCTTGTATCTGCCGTCAACGTCTTTTCTTTTGCTTTATCAATATATCCATTAAGAGCACCTAACATCAAAGATGCCAAAATACCAATAATGACAAGCACTACAATGATTTCAACCAGTGTAAAACCTTTTTTATTTTCCTTTGCTGCTTTCAGCCTTTGCGTAATCTGTCTCACTCTGCTACCTCCTGCCCTTAATCAATCGTAAAGTCCCCGCTGCCTTCGCCTACATTTCCTGCATGTTTATTTAACGAAGACCAGTCGTCTGATATCACGATCGCACTCTTATCAACGATTTCCATTTTTGCTGCTCCTGACGGATTGTAGGCAGTCTGCGGTGCCAGATACTGAGCTGTAATATCACCAGACCAGCAAACCACACCGACAACATTGCACTGGGTATCATACTGAACAATGCAACCTGAATCTGATCCCAAATCTGGATTCTGTTTGACACCTGAAAGTTCCTGCACCTGAGTGCGTGGGCGATATGCGGATTTTCCTGAGTAGACCTCAGATCCTACCGTGCTCGCTGCAAGTACCACACTTCTACAGTCTGCAATCACTTCCTTTTCCTTAGCTTTGTCTATGTACCCGTTCAATGCTCCTAACATCAAAGATGCCAGAATTGCAATAATGACCAACACCACGATCATTTCCACCAGAGTAAAACCGCCCCGGTCTTTTCTAAATTGTTTAAGCCGCTCTTTTAATTTTTTCATAGACACTCGACCTTTACCCTTTCCATTGCTTTCTTTTATCAGAATAGCATGATACGGCTCTTTTTTCAAGTCGTTTTTGTTTATAATTTACATCTCATAAGTGTCGCGAAGACTGCGCACAGTAAGCGTTTTTCGCACATCCTCTGCATGAAGTGTCTTTCCAGATAAGACATCTTCCTTCTTAATGTAAATTGTCTTGGTCTCGTCGGAAGTTAATGCAAAACAGTTATCAGAGAAAATGACATCATCGCCAATCTCCAGCCATACAAACGGAGCGAAACAGTCCGTGCTAAGATTAACCACAATTGTACCATCTTCGATTTCCGATACCTCTGTCTCGATCTGCGGCTGCATCAGCTCCATATGCTTATACGGCACGAAAACTTCTGCCTCTGTGCTTGTTGTGCCATCCTGCCAAGCGTAAGAAGCCTCAACAAAGACACGTCTCTTCTTTGATCCAATCACATCGGCAAAATCGCGCTCCATCACGTGAACACTGCTTTGTGCGTTGACTCTCACCTCAACCGTCTCGTCAAATAATACATTAAGTTCTACATCACGAATGCGCACAGTCACAGAAAGCGTTTGATTCTCCAAAGTCTCATTTGCTGCACAGATAGCTGCCTTGGTATCTTCTGTGTAAATATAGCCTGCCTTCGGTGCAAAGAAACGCTTCGCCATATAGTGAAGTGCCTTCCAGCGGCCAAAATAGTCGATGCTTGCCCAAGATGCAACTGGCCAGTTGTCGTTTAACTGCCAATACAGTGCACCCATACAGCGACCTCTGTTTGCTCTCCAGTGATCAACTCCAGCCTTGATTGCAACACCCTGAAGCACCTGGCTGACATAGATCAGACTGTCAAAATCCTTTGGATAGCGGAAGTTCTCGGAGATATAGCTTAAGATCTTTCCGTTTGCCGTTCCGTTTTTCTGATGGCTCTCCATGACTGGTGAGAAAATATTGCAATCCTGCGGCAATGCAAACGTATCAATCGTTCTTCTCTCTGGGAAGGACTGGAAACCAAACTCGGAACAAAAACGGAAATAATGCTTTCTGTAATCAGAGAACGGCTTCATGCCATGCCAAACATCCCAATAGTGACAATCTCCTCTGTTATAATCATCTGGATTGTCAAAGCAACCACCCGATGACGGTGAGGATGGCCAGTAGAAGGTTGACTGATCTTCTTTCTTTGTCACCTTTGGAAGGATGTATTCAAACTGCTTGATGTAGTCAGCCTTTAATGCTGGGCTGTGTGTCTCAGAGATGCCCCAGTGATCCCAGGCAGACTCCAACTCATTGTTTCCACACCAAAGTCCTAAACTTGCATGGTGGCGAAGACGACGCACATTGTCGATTGTCTCCTGTCGAATGTTTTTCTCAAACTCCTCTGTCAAATCATAGACATTGCACGCATACATCAAATCCTGCCATACAATCAATCCATACTGGTCACACAAATCATAGAATGTGTCGGATGGATAATAGCCACCACCCCAGACACGGAGCATATTATAATTTGCCTTAACAGAAGAGCGAATCAGTGCCTCAATTCTCTCCTTTGTAATCCACGGATAGATGCAATCCTCTGGAATATAATCAGCGCCCATTGAAAAGATTGAGATTCCATTGATGATAAATGTAAACTCGCTGCCCCACTCGTCCTTTTTCGTGCTCACGGTAAGTGTTCGAAGACCAATCGAATACTCTTTTTCATCTAATAACTGGCCTTCTGCATCTTTAAGTGCTACCTGAATCGTATATAACGGCTGACCGCCCAGTCCATTGCACCACCAAAGTCTTGGCTTTGCAACTGGAATTGTTGCCTTGGTTACCTCTCCAGTTGTCGGAAGGCTAACTTTTTCGAGTTGAATTCCATCTGGATCTACCAGTGTCACTTCCACAGTTGTTCCTTCTTGAAGTGTTACATCTTCCAAAACAGTTTTAATTTCAACAGAAACCGTATCCGACTGCTCAACTGCCTCGATATACTCCTTCTGAGAAAGTTCACCCATCTTAGGACGCTCGCCAAAGTCATGCTTTTGAACAATCACAACATCCTCAATTCGGCCTTCGTCGTAGCATTCCAGATAGAAATCTCTCCAGATTCCAATATCCGGCAGCTGTGCGCCCCAATCCCAGCCAAACATTGAGTGTGCCTTTCGGATATACTGATTGCCCAAAATAACACCAGTTGCCTCGAATGTAATCTCTTTTCCTGGTGTGCCCTCATGCTCACGAATATAGGTTAGCGCTGAGTGAAAGTAGATCCGGATATGATTTTCTTTTTGCAGAGCCTCATTGCAGTCAAAACGCCAAGTGCGGTGCATGTTGTCTGCCTTTCCAACTAACTTTTCATTCAGATAGACATCGGCAAGTGTATCTAGTCCCTCGCAGACAAGCACAAGATGCTTCTTATTTAAAAGCGCCTCTGGCACTGAAAAATCACTTTCAAACACATAGTCTTTTGCGAGAAGCTCTCTTGCCTCGTACTCATTCTCGCGGTAGTACGGGTCTTCCATCTTGCCTGCCTCCAACAGACCAGACAGAACAGTTCCCGGCACACTTACCGGTGTCCAATCATTTTGACCAGCCTCAGAAAAGCGCCATCCTTCCTGTAAATTCACACGTTCCATAATCGGCCTTCCTCCTAAATTTTAAATTCCTTATTTAACAAGACAGCGATTTTTCTGTACATACCTGCACTGAAAAACCGCTGCTTACGCATGGGATCAGTTCATGGGGTCAGTTCACGATAAACGACAGTTTATCCGTGCCTGACCCCATAGCATACCCATAGCACGTTCAATTATTTTTATAGTAGTTGATCAGGCAGCCGTCCAGAATAATCTGTCTCTCGTCATCTGTAAGCGGCTTAATCTCAAGCTCAAAGCTTGAAAGAGAACCATCCTTAATTGCATATGCTGTTACCTTCGGCAGCTTCTCTTTGATCGCATCACGAATACCCGGCACAAAGATATAATCGAGATTCGCAAATGGCAGCTTCTCCTGCTCGAAGATAAATGGAATCATACCCCAGTTGATCAGATTTGAGCGATAACGCTTTGTCGCATATTCCTGCGCAATGTTTGCAAGACCACCAAGCACTCTCTGACAGGAAGCAGCCTGCTCTCTAGCAGAACCGTCACCTGGCTTTACTGCATAGATGGCAGAACCAATTTCGGTCTCGCTTGGCTTTACCTCTGGAAGCATCGCATGAATCACGTCAAATACAGACTTTACTTCATCGTCTACGCTGCACGGGCAGGAGCCTTCCTCACGCGCTTTTTCTGCTGCGCGAACCTTCTTAGCACGTCCAACATACTCCGGATCCTTTCTTGAAAGCGTAAACTCAGCAAGTCCTAATGGGTTAGAACGGAAGGAAGAAGTCTCACCGGATGGAATCAGCTCATCAGTCGTCGTTACCGGATCGTGAATCTCAGAGACAACCTTCAGTAAAATGTTGTCGGTGAGCGGTACCATTGCCGGCCAATCCTTGATGTTTGGTCCAAACTGAATCTCAACTGACGGATCTGCCTTTCCGACACCGTTATAGACACGCTTCTCATAGATATGGCTGTCAAAATAGTACTTCGGCTTTGTGAAGTTTGCATCCACATCAGTTGCCGGTGTCAGACGACCCTGATTTAATGCTGTCGCTGCGATGGAACGCGCATCCATCAACGCAACCGATGCAATCTGGCCATTGTTGATCTTGGAACCCTCACGGTTCGGGAAGTTTCTAGTCGAATGACGAATGGAGAAAGCATTGTTTGCCGGAACATCTCCCGCGCCAAAGCATGGTCCACAGAATGCAGTTCTCACCGTTGCTCCAGTCTCCATGATCTTTGCAATGCTGCCATTTCGAATCAGTTCCATATAAATCGGCTGGGATGCCGGATAGACACTTAGAGAGAATCGACCGTCACCGATGCTCTGTCCGTCTAGCATATCAGCAACATCACACAAATTCTCAAAACCGCCACCTGCACAACCTGCGATGACACCCTGATCAACATACATTCTGCCGTTCTTTACTTTGTCACGAAGTGTGTACGGAACCTTATTTCCAAGGCTGACTGCAGCGCGCTTCTCAACGTCAGCTAAAATATCATCCAGATTTGCATTTAACTCTTCAATTGTATAGGCATTGCTTGGATGGAACGGCATTGCAATCATCGGACGAATTGCCGATAGATCTACACAGACAACGCCATCATAGTAGGCAACTGCGCCTGGATTTAACTCTCTGTACTCCTCTGGACGTCTGTGAATCTCATAGAAATCCTGTACCTTCTCATCGGTCTTCCAGATAGATGAAAGACATGTAGTCTCAGTAGTCATAACATCAACACCGATACGATAGTCAACTGACAGATTGTCCACGCCAGGACCAACAAACTCCATTACCTTATTCTTCACATAGCCGTTTGCAAATACAGCCTTGATGATTGCAAGTGCAATATCCTGTGGACCAACACCCTTAATCGGCTTTCCAGTCAAATAGATTGCAACTACCTGCGGCATATCAATGTCATAGGTACGTCCAAGAAGCTGCTTTACAAGCTCTGGTCCACCCTCGCCACATGCCATCGTTCCAAGTGCACCGTATCTGGTATGGCTGTCAGATCCTAAGATCATCTTTCCACAGCCTGCAAGCATCTCTCTTGCATACTGGTGAATAACGGCTAAATGCGGAGGTACATAGACACCGCCGTATTTCTGTGCACAGGAGAGGCCAAACATATGGTCATCTTCGTTGATCGTTCCACCGACTGCACAAAGACTATTGTGGCAGTTGGTCAACACATACGGAACTGGGAACTTTTCAAGACCGCTGGCTCTTGCTGTCTGTATAATTCCAACAAAGGTAATATCATGTGAAGTTAATCGGTCAAATTTCACCTTTAGGTGCTCATCATCGCCTGATGTGTTGTGAGACTGCAGAATTTGATAAGCCATTGTCTGCTTTGCTGCTTCTTTCTTCGAAACTGCACGGCCAGTCTTTGCCGCTAATTTTGCCGCTGCATCTGCATTGTCTGCGATCAGCTCTTTTCCATCAATCAGGTATGCACCGCTCTCAAATAATTGAACCATACTGTATGTACCTCCATGCTGTCTGACTCTGTATCTTTGCCAGGGTCAAACAAAGCCCTGACTTACTCTTCATTATAGTTTACTACTAGGGATTTTGCAAGCAGAAGATAGGGAAGGCACAATTTCCGCTTGTAATTTTCTCACAAATTCGGTATACTTACTTTAATAGTAAATCGTTCTTCAATTAAATTCAGAAAGGAATCTAAAATTATGAAGTTTATCACAATCGGCGAACTTTTAATGCGTCTTTCCCCTCCGGATTACGAGAAAATCCGTACTACCAGCTCTTATGTTGTCAATTTCGGTGGTGCTGAGGCAAATGTTGCTGTCTCCTTAGCAAACCTTGGCGTTGATACTACTGTATTTACTGTTCTTCCAGACAATGATATTGGCCGCAGTGCTGTTCGTTCTCTAAAGGCAAATGATGTACATACCTCCCCGATTATTTTTGCAGGTGATCGAATGGGTGTTTATTTCCTTGAGGAAGGAATCGGTGTACGTTCCTCAAAGGTTATCTATGACCGCAAGCACTCTGCTTTTGCAGAATATGATTACACAACGATTGATTTTAAGGCTCTTCTTGAGGGCTATGATTGGCTCCATCTAAGCGGTATCACACCAGCTCTTTCAAACAGCTGCCAGATCTTAATTGAAGCTGCGATCTATGCTGCCAGACAGCTTGGCATGACCATCAGCTTTGACTGCAATTACCGCAGTATGCTCTGGAGCTTCGATGAGGCAAGAGATATCATCAGCCGTTACCTTCCATATGTCGATGTGCTTATTGGCATTGAGCCACTTCACTTACAGGATGAAAATGGTCATGATTTAAAGGATGGCATGTCCATGCAGCCTGATTACGAAGAGCAAGACCGCATCTTCCAGGCGATGGCTGACCGATATCATTTCAAGGCAATTGCTAGACATGTGCGCTACACCCACTCCAGCAGTGAGAACTCCTTAAAGGCTTATCTGTACTACAATGGACAGACCTATGAGAGCAAGCTGTTCCGTTTCCAGATTCTTGACCGCGTCGGCGGTGGCGATGCATTCTCATCCGGCCTGATCTACGCGCTGATGAACAATTACAAACCAAGAGATGTCGTTAACTTTGCCGTTGCTTCCTCTGTTATGAAGCACTCAATTCACGGCGATACCAATATCACCGATGTAGAGAGTATCCAGAGACTTATGAACCAAAGCTTTGATGTGCAAAGATAAACAAAAGACGCTATAAAAAAGGGAGAAGTTGCGGCTTTTCCCTTTTTAATATGAATTAAGCTATTGCAAATTATTATGCAGGAAGTCTGATTAAAAAAACGAAAAAGCCCGAAAGCTCTTTTCGAACTTTCAGGCTTTTTCCATTCTTAAAGATATTCGAACATTTCCTTTGCATCTTCCTTGCGGATGGTCTCCTGCACACTTGTGATACGCACCTTGACAGTTTTGTTACCAAAGGCGATCTCGATCACATCTCCCACCTTCACGTCTGCACTTGCTCTTGCTACTTTATCGTTGAGCAAAACACGTCCGCTGTCACAGGCTTCGTTTGCTACGGTTCTCCGTTTGATGATGCGGGATACTTTCAGATATTTGTCTAATCTCATGCGTTAATCGCGTCCTTTAATGCCTTTCCAGCCTTGAACTTCGGATTCTTGGAAGCTGCGATGGTCATGGTCTCACCACTTCTCGGGTTTCTTCCCTCTCTCTCTGGGCGCTCTGCTACCTCGAAAGTTCCAAAGCCAACTAACTGTACCTTATCTCCTGCCTTTAATGCTTCCTCTACTACAGCGGTGAATGCCTCAAGAGCCTTCTCTGCGTCAACCTTCTTTACGCCAGCCTTCTCTGCTACTGCTGCTACTAATTCTTTCTTATTCATTGTAAACTCCTCCTTAACTCTCATGCGATACAATAGCGAAATTCGCACTCCTACAAAAAGTGCAAATTCACTCTATTTTACACGCTTTCTTTCCTCGTATTGCATATCGTTTTTCATGCTTTTTTACTGTATCACACGTTATGATGTTTTTCAAGTCCCAAAAGAAAAACTAAGAAAAAAAGTTGATCTTTAGCTTTCCATCTGGCGACCCAAAAAGGAGGCGGCGCAGGCAGCTGCCTTATACTCGGTCTCTGTAAAATGTGTCTGTTTTTCGCGGCTATACAAAATCACCGCCCCGTGCACAATTAACTTTTACGGTTATAATATAAAATTGATGCCGTTATCCGGCATGA
>CAUCWU010000017.1 GCA_958446555.1 uncultured Lachnospiraceae bacterium
TAATTGCAAAAAGTTTCTTGGCTTTCATCCCACGGTTAAAACCGTGGGCTTTCCCGCCCGACTTTTGTAAATGCAGCACGATTTTTAAGACCTGTCATCATGTCTGTATAAGCCATCTTTGCATATAATGCCACGTTTGCATTTTCGCGAATTTGCTCATAAATTGCAATTCCAGCCGCATCTGCCAAGAAAAATGCAAAGCACAGAATTGCTATAACATAGGAAATGGAATATTGAAACTCAAGACCAATGTAATAAAAGACAATTGCTATAATACTGCATATACTGAATATACTATAGCCACTCAGCACACGAAGCAGTTTTACGTTTTTATTTTTGTGAAGCCTAATAAAGCCTTCCACTACAACTATAATAATTGTAATTGCAATTAAAATATGTTCCAGCACAATTATAATTGCAAGCGGTATAAACGCTGTTATGTAATTCAAGCAGTATAGTCCAAGCATTGCAGCAAACAAGCACTGCATAATTCCAAACAGCTTTTCTTTTCCCGTAAACATGCGCTTTGTGAAACTAAGTAGCGGAATGGCAAGCGTAAAAAATGCCAAAAACGATACAAGTTCAATCACACCGCTTTTTTGCGTAAATAAAAGCAAAAATTTTGAATCTGTTAAAATCCATAAACAATTTCCTGCCCTCTGTTTTTATCAAAGCTCAGTATATCACAGCATACAAGGATTTTCAACGTAAAAAAGGCAGTCTTTCGACTGCCCTTTATTATAGCGCTAAAATCGCCATTCCAATCAAATGAACTACAAATGCAACCACCCATGCTACAGCACACTGGAATAGCACAATGCCTACTGCCCATTTTGCTCCCAGCTCTCTTTTAATGGAAGAGATTGCTGCAATACATGGTGTGTACAGAAGACAAAATACAAGAAGAGATGCTGCTGACAGCGGCGAGAGTACTTCCAACAATGTCTTTGTACTTCCAAACAATACTGAAAGTGTAGAAACAACGCTTTCCTTTGCCATAAATCCAGCGATTAAAGATGTACAAATACGCCAGTCGCCAAAGCCAAGCGGTGCAAAAACTGGTGCAATCAAACCTGCTACTGCTGCCAGAATACTGTTTTGGGAATCAGAAACCATTGCCAAATGTAAGTCAAATGTCTGCAAGAACCAGATTACAAGAGATGCCATAAAGATTACAGTAAATGCTCTTTGAAGGAAATCTTTTGCTTTATCCCACATCAGCTGGAATACATTTTTTGCTCCTGGAAGACGATAATTTGGCAGCTCCATTACAAATGGAACAGCCTCTCCATGAAACATGGTCTTTCTGGAAATAACAGCTGTTAAAATACCCATTGCTATACCTAAAAAGTAAAGACCAATCATGATAATACCGCTTTGCTTTGGAAAGAATACTGATGTAAAAAATCCATAGATAGGAAGCTTAGCCGTGCAGCTCATAAATGGTGTAAGCATGATCGTCATCTTACGGTCGCGCGCTGACGGCAGTGTTCTTGTCGCCATTACACCAGGCACTGTACATCCAAATCCAACTAACATTGGCACAATGCTTCGTCCGGAAAGGCCAATCTTACGAAGCGGCTTGTCCATAACAAAGGCAACTCGTGCCATATAACCACTGTCCTCAAGCAATGATAAGAACAAAAACAGTGTAACAATAATAGGAAGAAAGCTAAGTACGCTTCCGACGCCATTAAATATGCCATCAATTACAAGAGAATGAAGTACATCATTAACTTGCCATAACGTCATCACAGCATCCGTCTTTTGCGTCAGCCAGTCAATTCCAATCTCCATCAAATTTTGAAGTCCTGCACCAATCACACCAAATGTCAGCCAGAATACAAGTGCCATGATTGCAGCAAACATTGGAAGTGCCGTATAGCGTCCAGTCAATACTGCATCGATTTTCCTACTTCTTTCGTGCTCTTTGCTTTCACCCGGCTTAATCACTGTCTGATCACACAGCTTTTGAATGAATGAAAAACGCATGTCTGCAATGGCTGCTGAGCGGTCAAGTCCACGCTCCTCTTCCATCTGCACAATGATATGCTCAATCATTTCCTTCTCGTTTTGCTCTAAGTTTAATGCCTGCTCAACAAGCTGATCGCCTTCAACAAGCTTACTTGCCGCAAAACGCACCGGAATACCTGCCCTAACGGCATGATCTTCGATCAGATGCATTATTGCATGAAGGCAGCGATGAACTGCTCCGTTATGACTGTTTTCATCGCAAAAATCCTGTCGGCTTGGCTTTTCCTGATATTGCGCCACATGAATTGCATGGTTTATAAGCTCTGTAATACCCTCATTTTTTGCTGCTGAGATTGGAACAACTGGAATACCAAGCATAGACTCCAATTTATTGATACGGACAGATCCGCCATTTCCGCGCATCTCATCCATCATATTGAGTGCAAGCACCATAGGCACATCAAGCTCCAAAAGCTGCATTGTCAGATACAGATTTCGCTCAATATTTGTGGCATCCACGATATTGATAATGCCAGTCGGCTTTTGCTTAATAATAAACTCTCTTGTCACAATCTCCTCACTGCTGTAGGGAGACATTGAGTAAATGCCAGGCAGATCCGTCACAAGCGTATCAAGATGATTTCGAATCTGACCGTTTTTGCTGTCAACTGTCACGCCTGGAAAATTTCCAACGTGCTGGTTTGAACCAGTCAGCTGATTAAAAAGTGTTGTCTTTCCGCAGTTTTGATTTCCTGCAAGAGCAAATGTTAATACTGTTCCCTTAGGAACTGGATGCTCATCTGCCTTTTGGTGGAAACGTCCGCCTTCACCAAAACCAGGATGCTCTGTCACAGTATTCTCATTGAAAATATTTTTTTTGCTCTTTTCATTTTTGTCATCTGCCTTTGTCACAGAGGATTCATCAATTAAAATCTTCTCTGCATCTGCCAGACGAAGAGTCAGCTCATATCCGTGGATTCTAAGCTCCATCGGGTCGCCCATAGGCGCCAGCTTAACCACCGTCACCGAAACTCCTGGAATCACACCCATATCAAGAAAATGCTGCCGCAGCGCACCTTCTCCTCCAACAACGGTGACAACCGCTGTCTTTCCTATTTCAAGATCCTTAAGTGTCATATTATGTCACTTCCTTTGTGAATGTATAGACTTTGATGTCTTTTCAGAAGCCATTATAGCAATTCATGGTGGATTTGGAAATAGTTATTGAAAATATTTTTCATTTATAGTTTAGTAGATCTTTTTTCTTGGGTCAATAAAGTACACCTTTTTGTTTTCTATTGATGTAAATGGTCCTGAAAAACTTTGTTCTCCTCTAGCTTCCCCAAAGAAATCTCCTGCTGTGAGTGGATTTGTTGATACTGGCTTTAGCTTCTCTGCGTTGTCTATCAGATTTATTCTCTTTTCCTGTCCATGGAAAAAGACCGGCTTTTTAGTTGCCTCGTCAAATGTAATGGTGTATGCCTCAGTATCCACCTTAACAGAAACCCAGGCAGTCTGTCCATTCTGATCAAAACCATAAAATTCCTTCCATGTTTTTAAATCCAAGCATACTTCTGGTTCTGGATACATTACACGCAAATATCCAGAAGGCTGATTTGCATAACAGTTATTTTCTGCCTCATTATGCTGTGTAGGAAATGTAATCGCAGACTGACCACATTCATAGAAAAAATTGTTAAAAATTCTAGTATCACGTCCCGTTCCGCCTCGCATCATATCCTGCTCCATGCGAAATGAAACTGGCTTTGCAAAATATCCAGAACCTCTGCACTTTCCAAAGAAATTATTAGAAAGATACAGATGATCAGTTCCTTCACCATACACACCATATCCATTTACCACATCGTGTTCACGCAGCTTATACCAACCGCTTGAACCAGGCTCCTTCGGGATTTTTTTCTGGTCAAACCTGCCCTCTATATTCCAGAAAATATTGTTATCAATCAAGTTTGTCTCATCTCTGCTGCACTCAATAAAAACTGCCTCTCTTTGCTCAATACCATCTAGAAACAAATTTTGCGTAATTCGGTTATTTTCATTTCCGCAATCAAACCACAAATGATCGGCACGATATGTTCGTTTAAAAATATTACGGCGAAACAGACTTCCCACACTGTTATGCAGTTTTATGCCCGCAGCTTCCCAGGACAATTCCATTTTCTGCCATCCTGTTCCTTCGATTAAATTGTCCTCTATAAGCACATGCTCTGCAAATAACCCTGCAATTCCGCAAACACCAACATCCTTGATATGACATCCTCTAATAATTGTGTATCCGATTTGTTGATCCTGTAAAATATCATGATGCCAGCATTCATTTCCAATATCAATTCCAACTGCATTTGACCAGTCAATTGTGCAGTTCTCAATAATCCAATGATGACCGCGCATGCATGAAAGAGCTCCACGTTGCGGAACTGGTGCTCCCATCGCTGCATGTGCACAAGTGATTCCTTTAACATGAATATATGAAAGAAATGGAATCTCGGGTGCAAAACATTGCTCTCGGCATGTAAGTTCAATCGTATGCATTCTCGGATCTTCATCATTTTCCAGTCGAAAATGTATCGTCTGACCATTTGCTTCTACCCAATAGCTTCCTGGCTGTTCTGTCATCTGACGATAAAGGGCTACTTGTACAAGTGGTTTTCCATCGCAAAATACCATGCCTCTTCGATTTAAATATGGTGTCATATCTGTTTTATCATACTCAATAAACAACCTGTCATGCAAAATATTAACTGCGCAAAACGGATTATATCCTTTAAATTGCTCTGGGTTTAAATGATGACACCAAATTATCGGAGTTTTTTTCTCACCTTCTGTTTCTCCCATTTTCCATCCTGTACTTTTTTCAAACTCAGTCACTTCTTCCGAAGCCTTTATAACAACATCTCCATCCCCAGCAGCTTCATAGAAAACCATTTTTTCTGGTCCCTCTCCTCCAGCCTTAGGACGAACACATTCTCGATAAGTACCCTGATGAATAACAACCTTTGTACCTGCCACAGCACGCCTTGCAGCCTCTGAAATTGTTTTTAGCGGTGCCTCACTGCTTCCATCATTATTGTCTGCACTCATCTTATGCGCTGGATTTACATGAATCACAGTATCATAACTGCACGGCATTTCCCAGCTAACAAATTCACTTCCATCTGGAAGTACTGACATAATATCTTTTTTCATTTTTTCCTCCTTTTTGATATTTTGCACTTGAATTATTGTAAGAAAAACGTTAAACTATAGCATATCATACCACTATTTTTGTTATTTTGTAATGTCTTATTTTATACTTTTGTTGTATTACTATGTAACTATGTTACTGTTTATTTAGACTGTAACACAAATATATAAGGAGGTTTTTATCATGAGTCAGCTTACTATTTCAACACAGAAAAAACGTTTTCCTATTGCTCCAGATCTATACGGCGTATTTTTCGAAGATATCAGCCATGCTGGTGACGGCGGCCTGTATCCAGAGATGCTTCGTAATCGTTCCTTTGAGGATTCTCTGCTTCCCGATGGCTGTATTACAAACGATAATGGCAAAACATTTATTTCTCCAACAGGATGGATTGATGAGTTCAACAATGGCGAGGGAATGACTGACTGGATCGCATCACAAAAGATTGCACCAACCTCAATTCCTGCCTGGTATTCCGAAAATGCAGACATGCAGCTTAATGAAGGTACTACACTCAATGATAATCGGCGAGTTTCTCTTCAGGTTGATTTTGAGGAAAATGGCAAAATCTATAACATCGGATATAATGGCATTAATCAGAAAAAGGGAGATGCCTATAATTTCTATCTGTTTGCAAAATCAGAACAAACACTGCATCTGACGGTATCCATTCAAATAAATAATCAAACATCCTGCAGCAGCGATATCATCATAAACGATGCTAATTGGAAACGCTATGATGCACAATTTCTGGCCACTGAAACAGCAAGAAATGCTACTTTCTCCATTCAATGTCAGGAAAAAGGAACCCTTTACCTTGGCTTTTGTTCTCTTATGCCTGCAGAAACATTTCACGGTCACGGACTTCGCAAGGATCTTGCAGAAAAGCTTGAACAAATGCATCCTTCATTCTTGCGTTTTCCAGGCGGCTGCATCGTAGAAGGCTTTACACTTGAAACATCTATGTTTTTCTGTAATACTGTCGGTCCCGTTTGGGAACGTCCAAGCCACTGGCTTCTTTGGCACTATCGAACTACAAATGGTCTGGGATTCCATGAGTATCTGCAGTTATGTGAGGATTTAAAGCTTTCTGCTCTTTATGTGTGCAACTGTGGTATGACTTGTCAGGGACGCGGTCCTTATTATTTCAACGAAGCTCAAATGCAGTTTGCTATAAACGATACCTTAAATGCCTTAGAATATGCACTTGGTTCAAGCCAAACACATTGGGGCAGTCTGCGTGCAAAAATGGGTCATCCAGAACCGTTTTCCCTTAAATATCTAGAGATTGGCAATGAAAATAGTGGTACTGAATATGAGGCTTGCTTTAATCGCATTCGAGAAGCTGTGCTTGAACGCTATCCTCAGATCATTATTGTCTCCAACACAAGAAGCGAAACAATAAAAACAGATATTGTAGATGATCATTATTACAATATGCCTGAATTTTTTGCAGAAAATATTGATATTTATGATGACTACAGCCGCAAGAATCCCAACATTTTTGTCGGTGAATTTGCAGTAAACCAAACTTATGAGGGACAGCTGCGCGCTGCAATCTCAGAAGCTATGTTTATGGTTGGCTTTGAACGAAATCAGGATGTTGTAAAGCTTTGTTCTTATGCTCCACTATTTTCCCACGTTCATTACCAATCCTGGTATCCAAATCTCATAATGTTTGATAATAGCAGAAGCTATGTTATTCCAAGCTACTATTGTTTTAAACTATTTGGTGCGAATCGCGGTGACATGGTAGTTTCCTCCAAAGAATCCTGCGAAAAAATTTATCTATCCCTGCATGGTCTTCCTGTCATCAACGGTGATTGTGGATTAACCTGGAAAAATGCTATTTTCAATAATATACCTGTTTTTCCAACAAAAAACCTGCATGGAAAAGCCATGCAGGACAATGATTCATATGTTTTACAGGAAAATGATGCCGATGAATTTACTAATCAGTCAATTCGAAGTCAAATTTTACCTGGCGTTGCTCTAGGTAATGATGTAGAAAGCCGTGAAGGCAGTTTTACTGTTCAAATTTTAGCTGAAAAAGGAAAACGAATCGGCGTTGGTATGTTGTGTTCACCAAAGCCATTCAGCTATTATGACCGAACTGATCCGAATCCAAAGGATCCATGGATGCTTTTTAATCTAGAGCCTCTGCGCTGGATTGTTGAAGGCAATACTGCTGCTCTATATCGCGGCGGCATTTTCCTTACGCAATATTCAGAGCCAAAACAAATTTCACTTCGCTATGGAGAATATAATGAGTTTCACTATGAGCTTACAAAAACTGCAGTCAGTTTATATTTAAATGGTACACTCATTGATACTGTTGAACTGCCGCATTATCAATCTATGTGTTCTGTCACGACTGATACTGATGATATTGTAATAATAAAAATTGTCAACTTCTCTGAGACAGATGATCCAGTCTGCATTTCAATAGATTGTGATGTAAAATCAGAGTATGAGGTTTCGCAGCTCACTGGAAAAGCTGATTCTGAAAACTCCCTTGACAATCCAGACCAAGTTCATGATACAACAACAATGTTAACTGGTGCTGGCAGATGTTTTACCTTTACTGCCCCAGGTCTTTCCGTCAATGTATTAAAATTAAAGAAAAAATAAGCAATGCTTACCTCCGATTATTATACTCATAAGTTACTTTCTTATGAGTATAATAAATCGAATAGTCTGCAAATCCAAGTATTCGTTTTTACTTCCAAGCCACTGTGACAGTAATGAGCCACCACAATGTCACCCTAGTTCACTCAGCACCTGCACAACCTTCTTTATGTTTTCCATGTTGATGGAAGAATAATTCATTACATAAGTATTCTCATACGGATTTTCCTGTCCGTTTTGTTCATGCTTTTCTGTGTTCTTTATATAGTAGCGCGACAGCGGATCTAGCTTTACTCCGCCTGCCTTTGCCTTTTCGACAATCTCTGCCTCTGTGCAGTCCGACTGGATATGCATAAGAAAATGCACTCCTGCTTCTTCCTCTTGTATCGTGATATATTTTCCGATTGAACCGCTTTTTAGCTCTTTTAGGATCGCATCTCGCTTGTTCTGATAATAATTTCTTAGTCTATTTATATGCTTTTCAAAACTTCCATTTTCCATAAACTCAGCCAGCGTGTACTGCTCGAAATTGGATACTGTACAGGAATAAAAGGAAAGCTCATTGTAAAAGCGTGTCGCTAAATCCTCTGGAAGCACCATGTAACTGATGCGCACCGTGGATGCAAGTGTTTTCGTAAATGTGTTGGTGTAAATTACCTTACCAGAAATGTCGATGCTTTGCAGCGTTGGAAATGGTTTTCCACTTAAACGAAGCTCGCTGTCATAGTCATCCTCTATAATGTAGCGCTCTTTTTCCTTTGCCGCCCAACCGAGTAGCTCATAGCGACGACTGACTGGCATGACAAGACCAGTTGGAAAATGATGGGACGGCGAGGTGTGAATGATATCAATTTTCTTTTCCTCTAATTCGTGAATAGACACACCAGACTCATCCATATCGACATGGCGATAGGTCACGCCCATACTCTTGCAGATTTTACCGATCTTATGATAACCTGGATTTTCCACGCCATATATCAAATTTTTTCCAAGGAGTTGAATCAAAAGGCCGTAGAGATATTCCGTTCCGGCACCAATGATAATCTGATGCGGTGCGACTTTCATACCTCGAAAATCCCCTAAATAGCGGGCGATTGCATTACGAAGAGGCAGGATGCCGCCGCAAGGCGGGTTGATCATCAATTGAATACGGTTATCGTTTAACACACTTCGCACAGTCTTTGTCCAGATAGTAAATGGAAAAATTTCACTGTCGGTCTGATTGCTGGAAAAATCGGCAAAGTAAGGGGAACAGGCAATACTAGCAGAGTCATCAAACAAATTTGCATCTGCACTTGTTTTCGCGCTTGTATTTGGATTTGCCACCATATCAATATCTGACACATAAAAGCCACGTTTTGGCATCGAATAAATATAACCTTCATCTGAAAGCTGACCGTAGGCATTCTCCACGGTAATCACACTTATACCCAGATTTTTCGCAAAACTGCGTTTTGAGGGCAGCTTCTCACCAGCGCACAATTTTCCTTGCAAAATGTCGTTTTTGATGCATTTATATAGTGATTCATAAAGTGAATCTGACCCTGTCGCGGTTAAATTATATGTCAACATCTGATCTTTTTCCTCCAATCTGACCTTACTGAATATATTTATTTTGGGGATTTTCTTATGTCCACTTTGCCAGTATAATGCAAGGCAAGTCAAAAGTAAAGCTTTGGAAAAGGAGAATCTCACTATGAATACAACAAATACTTCCGTTACTGCAACTGAACGTTATAAATTAAATAAGGAGCTAGCCCAGATGCTAAAGGGCGGCGTTATTATGGATGTTACGACACCGGAACAGGCACGCATTGCGGAGGCTGCTGGTGCATGTGCTGTTATGGCACTTGAGCGTATCCCGGCTGATATACGCGCAGCCGGAGGTGTTTCCCGTATGAGCGACCCGAAGATGATTCGTGGTATTCAGGAAGCTGTTTCCATCCCTGTTATGGCTAAATGCCGTATCGGCCATTTTGTTGAGGCGCAGGTACTTGAGGCAATCGACATCGACTACATTGATGAAAGTGAAGTTCTTTCACCGGCTGATGATGTATACCATATAAATAAGAGAAATTTCAGTGTTCCGTTTGTCTGCGGTGCTAAGGATTTGGGTGAGGCACTTCGCCGCATCAACGAGGGCGCTTCCATGATTCGTACTAAGGGTGAACCTGGAACTGGCGATATCGTACAGGCTGTTCGTCATATGAGAAAGATGAACAGCGAAATCCAAAAGCTGACATCTATGCGTGAGGATGAGCTGTTTGAAGCTGCAAAGGTGCTGCAGGTTCCGTATGATCTTGTTTTATATGTTCACAATAATGGCCGTCTCCCTGTTGTAAACTTTGCTGCAGGCGGTGTGGCTACTCCTGCTGATGCAGCACTTATGATGCAGCTTGGCGCTGAGGGTGTATTTGTCGGCTCTGGTATCTTTAAGTCTGGCAATCCAGCAAAGCGTGCCGCTGCGATAGTAAAGGCTGTCACTAACTACACTGATGCAAAGATGATTGCTGAGCTTTCTGCCGATCTTGGTGAGGCTATGGTCGGAATCAATGAACAGGAAATCGCCTTACTGATGGCAGAAAGAGGAAAATAAAGATGACAATCGCAGTTCTCGCTCTGCAGGGTGCCTTTGCAGAGCATGAAAAAATGATTCGCTCTCTCGGCGCAGACTGCATCCTGCTGCGTCAGGCAAAGGATTTAAAAAAACATTATGACGGGTTGATTCTTCCTGGCGGTGAGAGTACAGTCCAAGGAAAACTATTAAAAGAGCTTGGCATGTTTGAGCCATTAAAAAAGCAGATCGAAAGCGGTCTTCCCGTCCTTGCGACCTGCGCAGGAATGATTCTTCTTGCTTCTTCTATTGATGGGCAAATTGCTGGGCAGCCAGATTCATATTTGGGCACACTGCCTGTCCGTGTCAGAAGAAATGCTTACGGAAGACAGTTAGCAAGTTTTCATGCAGAAGCAGATGTCGCAGGCATAGGTGCTGTCCCGATGACCTTTATCCGTGCCCCATACGTTGTAGAAATGGACAAGGATGCACTTGCTTCTGGTTATGGTCAAATCCTTGCCGTTGTGAATGACCGTATCGTGGGCGTACGCTACAAGAATCAGTTTGCATTTGCGTTTCATCCAGAATTGGATCCAGACACACGCATTCATCAGGCGTTTCTTGACTGCGTTAAAGCAAGAACTCCTGACTGAAGTCACGAACTTTCAAGTGCCTGTTATAAACCAATAAGGAGTCAGAGACAACATTCTCTGGCTCCAACATCATATTATATATAGGTTACACTCCCGTCTCATAATCCTGCCACTGGTCACTTGATTCACTGACATCCGGCCAATTGTCATCATCATATGTATCCCACTCACCGTTTTGATACAAATCCTCAAACCAATCACCATACGAATTATACTGATAAAAACTATGGCGCTCGGGTCCTTCCTCTCCAGCAAAATGAGCGATTCCACCGATTTTTTCCCACACTAAATTCGATTGGGTTCTCACAGTTCCATAGTCTAACAGGCTAATTTGGTTGTTCGGTGTAACTATTCCAGTCAGCGCATATCCGCCGCTTCTGCTATCCTCTTTTACAACAAAATCATCATACGGAATGCGAATCGGTGAATGCTGAATTGCCGCCTCATAGCCAACCTGAACATTATAGTCAACTAGATAGCACACCGTCAGCGCCTGATAACAGTATACACGGTCTGCACCATGGTTTAATGCATATTCGGCAATGGTTTTTTGTGACATCTCCCATACGCGGCTTGGCTCAAATTCATACAACATTCCATCTTTTTCATAGGCGAAAAATGATTGATGGCAAGTTTCTTTTATATCATCGCCCATATCATATCGTCCGGCAATCCAAAATCCACTGGCCGCCTTAAAGCCAACCTTTGGATTTTCCCAAACGGTAAATGTAGCTACGCGTTCCTGCTGTCCCCTTGCAATATCCGGCACCACACGTTTGCCGCGAAGCAGCCACATCTTTGGATTTCCTTCGCTTATTTCCCAGTTTCCTTCTCCTCGTCTGTCAAAATAAAAAATGTCGTATGTTTCTAGCTCTGTCTTCTCATCTTCTGGAAGTATGGATAAAAGTTGCTCCTTCGCCTCCTCCTTTGAAAGCTGTGAAAATTCTTTTTCTGGCAAATTCATCATATATTTGCCATGTACTGGCCAGATGGAAATTGCTATACTGACAATCGCAGGTAAAAGTGTCATGCCCACGAGTGGAATTAGATACTTCAACAGTTTCTTCCAAGAAAATGGCTCGATTCCGGCATAGGATTCCTCCTGCAAAATACGCTTGATCTTCCATGTTTTTATAATAAACAAAATATCACAAATTTTAAGTGCAATCACTCCAATTATAATAAGAAAGCCCCACGTACCATTTACATTTATATTGACACTTTCCTTTGGAAATCCATGAATCGCGTTAAGAATCAATATCAGAAGGGTCTTCGCACAAATAAAGACCTTCAGTACCCAGGCAATACTGCCAGCATCCTTGTTTAGTTCTTCTTCCACTGCAGCATCTAAATAATTTGCCATTATCATAAGAACAATTCCGGAAGCAATCATGTTTCCTACACGTAATCCAGTCTGCAAAATTGCATACGGCTGTGTCTGTGCCAAGACAGTAATCGGCATCAGTAAGCCCAATCCATATGACGCATAAAACGCCTTGCGAAATGACTTGCTGATTGTTCTCATGCGATATAAGGAAAATATCATAATATATGTTCCTATCCAACTGATCACATCTGGCCGCATGTTATTGACATCTGGCAGCCAGATTAAGAAAATTCCAATCCAAAGGACGGTAAGCATCTTATTAAAACCATTGTTGGAATCGTATGGATGCGCAAGCATAAGTTCATGTGCAAGCTCATTTGCATCACCCATGCGGCTCACCGCCTCTACATAAGCTGCGCTCTCATTCATTCCCTCGTCCATGAGCTCAAATGCCTCGTCCTCAATGTGATCTTCCATCTCCTCACGAACCATCTTTTTTTCTCTCAAGCCAACAATTTCTTCTGTTACCCGGTCAAGAAAGGCATTCATCTTTTCTATATGTCCATTATCTGTCTGATTAGCACCCTTCATCCCAATATCACTCATAAAATCACCTTCCCTTTCCTCATATACTTTAGATCAGAAATATTCATCAAAGCGCTATGCCACTTTTTCGCATATTACGCATTTTGCAGCTGCAGCACCTTTCCTACTGCTCCTGCATATTCCTTCCATTCCTCTTTCTGTCTGTCCAACTCTTTTCTCCCCTTTTTTGTAATCCTATAGAAGCGGCGTTTTCTCGCTGAGCTCGTATCCTCCCAATATGCTTCCAGAAAGCCATCCTGCTCCAGCACATGAAGAATCGGATAAAGTGTTCCTTCTTTCAGGGAAAAAACTGTTTCAGAACGCTGCTCCAATTCTTTAATGATCTGATAGCCATACATTTCCTTCTCCTCAAGCACACCAAGTACTAACATAGATGTGCTTCCCTTTACCAATTCTTTATTAACGCTCATAATACTCCTTTCCTTCTTGAATAAACTTCGCAGTCAATACCTCGTATATCTATGTATAGATTATCATGGTATATGGCTGCTGTCAAGTTTTTTTCACTTTATTACATTTTCGTTACTGAAATCTCAACCTGCTTAAACGGTATTTCAATTCCTTCCTCATCAAATGCCATCTTAATATTTTCTGTGAGGCGCCACTTTGCATTCCAATATTCTGATGATGAAACCCACACATGAAGTCCTAAATTTACGGAGCTTTCGGCAAGCTCTGACACAAATACATTGACGGGATTTTCTGGATCTCTTGCAGGATCATTTTCTCCCAGACGGATCAATACTTCCTTTGCCTTTTTTAAATCGGACTTATATCCGATTCCCACATATAACTCAAGACGCCTCTTTCCCGTTGCTGTTACATTGACAATACTGCTGTCTATCAGCGTACCATTTGGAATCACAATAAGACGATTATCTGCTGTAATTAATTCTGTATACACCAGACCGATTTCCTTTACTGTGCCTTCTGTATTTCCCTGCACAATGTAGTCACCAATGACAAACGGCTTCATCAGTAAAATCAACACGCCTCCTGCAAAGTTAGAAAGGCTTCCCTGAAGCGCAAGACCAACTGCAACACCAGCAGATGCTACAAGTGCAGTCAGCGATGTTGCCGTCAGTCCTACCGTCTGCAACAATATGCCCAACATGCAAATATAACCAAGTGCATTGATCACGTTGCAAAAGAAGCGGCGCACAGTCACCTCCATGCCATGACGTTTTAATGCCTGATCGCATAAGCTTACTATATTTTTAATCAGCTTTCTGCCGACAAAAAAGATCATTAATACTAATGCAATGCGAAGCAAATAGTCACATGCAACCGGCACATACCTCTCAAACATTTCTTTCCATGAAATCTGGCTTAGCTTTTCCACCTTATCGCCAAGCTCATTCGCCAGAAATTCCATACTTTCAGGCTCTGTTTCCTCAACTGCTGCAGTTGCTAAATCCTGAGTTAAAATTGAGCTTAAATCGTTGAACCAATTAAAACTATTCATATTCATTGTCTTCTCCTTTCCTGCTGCTAACAAAAATATATCATATACTTCACCAAAATGCCAACAGGCTTAATAAAACTTATATATTGCACCTTAAAAGCTCATATGCTAAAGTAGCCTTAATTAAATAGTGCCTGCCGAGATTCCGACAGGTCACAGAAAGGCATGGTTTTTTATGAATACTTGCAGACGCATCAACTCAGAATGGCTCTTTTTCAAGCAGCCATTATCTGACACTACTACAACATTTTCACCTACTCCTCCAGCACAAAATGATTCGCGATTTTATCCTGTCAATCTTCCACATGACTGGCTGATTGCAAACAGTGCTGATCATTACGAAAACAGCGAAGGCTGGTATCAAAAAATAATTTCCAGTGATATTCTCCCCTTTGACGCGTCGT
>CAUCWU010000018.1 GCA_958446555.1 uncultured Lachnospiraceae bacterium
TTGGATTTGTGTTATCTTGGAAGAACAGATGAGGCATACGATGCATTTTATAAGGCTGCATGGAGCAATGAGCAGCAGGAGATGTCATTCTATTATCTGGCAGCAATCGCAGCAAAAAGAGGCGAGTTTGAGACAGCACTTGAGCATGTTGAGCGCTCACTTGTGAAAAATTCTCATAATATCAAGGCAAGAGGCTTACAGGCATGGCTGCTTACAAAATTAGGAAGAAAATCGGCAGCAGAGCGCAACTTGCAGGACAATTTGGCTCTTGATCCATTCGATTTTGTCTCTGGATTCGAAGTAATAAAGGCAGAGGCAGATCCAGAAAAGAAGTCAGAGCTTTTGGCAAACTGGAATGGACTGATGCGCGATTTTCAGGAAAATTATCTGATGACAGCAAGAGATTATGCCGAGTGGGGTGCATTTGAGGATGCAGTTGCTGTTCTGAAGCAGTGCACAAAGGCATATCCGATGTTATTCTATTATGCTGCCTTTTATGAGGATCAGCTTAGCAATGCAGAGACTGTTAAAAAACTGTTAGAGAAGGCAGAAAACTGTGCGCCAGACTATTGCTTCCCCAATAAATTAGCCTATATTTCTGTCTTAGAGTTTGCAATTCAAAACGGCTGCACAAAGAAGGCACCTTACTATCTTGGCAATCTGTTTTATGATAAGCTTCAGTGGAAAAAGTCAGTTGATTTGTGGGAGCAGTCAGAGGCAGCAGATGATACCTTTACGATTGTCCATCGAAATCTGGCACTTGCTTACTACAATAAAATGGGCGATGCGCAAGCAGCAAAGAGAGAGTTAGAGAAGGCATTTGAATTAAATAAAAAGGATGCCAGAATCTTCCTTGAGCTGGATCAGCTGTATAAAAAGCTTGGCTATAGCTTTGCAGATCGCTTGGCAAACTATGACAAAGATCCATCACTGGCAGAGAGCCGCGATGACTTATACATTGAGTATATTACACTGATGAATATGTGTGGCGAGTACGAGCGCGCATATGGCTGCATCATGGAACGTCGTTTCCATCCGTGGGAGGGTGGTGAAGGAAAGATCACAACCCAGTACACGATTGCTTTACTTGAACTGGCAAAGAAAGCCTATAAGGATGCTGATTACGAAAAGTCAGAAGAATTGTTAAGAAAGGCACTTGTCTATCCAGAAAATCTTGGCGAGGGCAAGCTTGAGGGCACAAAGGACAATCATCTGTACTATCATCTTGGATTGGCACTAGAGGCACAGGGAAAGACGGATGAGGCAAGAAAGTGCTTTGAGACGGCAACAGTGGGCACTGATGAGCCAGCAGGCGCAATGTACTATAATGATCAGCCAGCTGATATGATTCTGTATCAGGGACTTGCTTTTGAAAAGCTTGGAAGAATCAGAGAGGCGAAATCTCGTTTCTATCGTTTGATTGATTACGGCGAACAGCATTTAAACGACGAGGGAAAGATTGAGTACTTTGCTGTATCACTTCCAGATTTCTTGATTTTTGATGAGGACTACACGAAGAAGAACCGTGCACACTGCTGTTATCTGATGGGACTTGGAAACATTGGTCTGAAAAATAGTGAGAAGGCGACAGAGTTTTTGAAAGAGGCACTTGAGATTGAGCCGTCCCATATGATGGCAACCTTATATCAGAAGTCACTGAAAGGATAAATTAAGTATGAACATAATAGATTTAACAGGAGAAACTTGGCAGCTTCGGCTGCCAGAATCCTCCACTGATTTTATTTGCAAAGAGGTGAAGCTTCCGGGAACACTTGACGAATTTAGTGTCGGCCACAAGGATCGACTGGACAATTCCTGTCATCCAGATGAGGGCACTGCGCAGGGCTTCGATTCGGATGTGATTGCAACTCGTTTTACTAGAAAGCATACCTATGAGGGAACAGCTTTTTTTGAACGAGAGATTACAATAAAATCAGAAAAAGAGTGTCGCACCTTTTTTGAGATTGAGCGCGCAAGATGTGTGCGTGTTTATTTAGACGGCGAAGAAATTTTGCCGTATGAGGAGCAGACAATCAGCACACCTCATGTGTTTGAACTGACTGGTCATGATGGAACACATCGTCTTTGTGTGGAGTCTGATAACAGCTATCCAGGACTGCCGCACGATGCGATTGTCTACTCATCAGCAGCAACCGATGAGACACAGACAAACTGGAATGGACTGTTGGGCTATATTCGTCTTCGCGAGGAAAATCAGACATTTTTGTCACAAGTGCGTGTCTATCCAGAAAGGGATCAAAATGAGCTTACTGTAGAACTTGATTTGGATGCAAGTAAGCATGAAAAAAATGAAATTCCTGCACTTATGATTTCTATCTTAGTAGAAGGATCAGCACTCGAAAAGCCATATTATTCCAGTGTTAGCACGTTTTATGAGAGAAACAAGATTTCAATTCAGAATGTAAAGCTCTCTGAGAACGTGCAAAAGTGGGACGAGTACGATCCGCATTTATACGATCTGACTGTGACAATTCGAGAACTTTCCACGGAAGAGTTTGAGGAAGAAGGAAACGAATCCGAGAAACTAGAAGATAAGACAGATGTTTCAAAGATCAATACTAGCAGAGGAAAGCTGCTCGATCAAAGAAAAGTTCGATTTGGTGTTCGCACATTTGGAGATGATGGATCTGGTCATCTGGCATTAAATGGAAGACGAATTTTTCTTCGAAGTGAGGCAAATTGTGCTGAATTTCCAGAGACTGGCTATATTCCGATGGAGAAAGACAGCTGGAAGGAAATTTTGCAGACCTACAAGGACTACGGTATCAATATGGTTCGTTTCCATTCTCATTGTCCGCCAGAGGCTGCATTTGAAGCTGCAGATGAGATGGGTATCTTGATGCAGCCGGAGCTATCCCACTGGGACCCAAAGCATGCATTTGAGTTTGACGAGAGTTTTTCCTACTATCAAAAAGAGCTTCGAGCAATCATTAAGACACTTGCGAATCACCCGTCCTTTGTTATGCTGACATTTGGAAATGAGCTTCACTGTGGAGCGCTTGGAACCAACCGAATGCATGAGATGCTGGCAGCAGCAAAAAAGCAGGATCCGACAAGACTCTATGCAAATGCATCGAATGCACATTATGGCAATGAAGGTTGCGATGATCAGAGTGATTTCTATGCATCGCAAAGCTACTATAATGATCGAATCCGTGGCACACTTGCAGGAAATCCGGAGACATCAGAAGAGGCAGCTGCAGTTGATGCCTATGAGAAGGAACATGGAAAGTTAGCGAAGGTCAATATCAAGGGCTATATCAACAACCAGTATCCAAATGCAACAACCAATTTCGACGAGACATTAAATCACATCAGAGAGCAGTATAAAAAGCCAGTATTTAGCTTTGAGGTTGGCCAGTTTGAGGTACTCCCAGATTTTGATGAGTTGGATCATTTTAAGGGCATTTCCGATCCGGCAAACTATAGACGCATTCAGCGAATGGTTCATGAAAATGGTCTTGATCCTGTCTGGAAACAGTATGTTGAGGCGACAGGAGAGCTGTCAAGACTTTGCTACCGCGAGGAAATTGAGGCGGCAATGCGCACAAAAGACTTGTCTGGCATCTCGCTTCTTGGATTACAGGATTTCCCAGGTCAGGGAACAGCACTTGTCGGAATGCTTGACTCTCATTTAGAGCCAAAGCCGTTTGACTTTGCAAAGCCAGAACAGTTCCATGCATTCTTCCGTGATCAGTTGGTGCTTGTCGGCCTTGAAAAATATACCTACGAGGAGGATGAGACACTTCGCGCCAATTTGCAGGTGGCCAATTATGGAAAAAATGATTGTGCAGGAAAGGTACAGTGGACACTTTCTACAGTTGATTCTGACAAAAAACAGACGGTGCTACAGACAGGCGAGATGGGTGAAGTAATTTGTCCGAAGGGAACGCTTAGTGGGGCAGGTGTGTTAGAGATTGAGTTAAATAAGCTAAATATTCCGACACCGATTCGTTGTGATTTGACCGTACAAATTGGAACGGCGACAAACACCTACCCGATTTGGATCTACAAAAAAGAACAGCCAATATGCCCAGATGGTGTTTATGAAACGACTGTATTAGATGATAAGACAAGACAGGTACTAGAAAAGGGAGGATGTGTTTACTATTCACCAAAATCAGAGAAAGAGTCATTCCACGAGTCAATCCGTGCACAGTTTTCTACTGATTTCTGGTCAGTAGGCACCTTCGGCAGACAGGAAGGAGCGATGGGCCAGCTGATTAAAAAGGATCATCCGCTGTTTCGAGAGTTTCCGACAGAGAGCCATACGAACTGGCAGTGGTGGCCAATGGCAAACAGGCGAGCAGTTGTGCTTCCAAAAGAAGTTGGTAAGCCGTTTGATGCGATCATCACAGAGATGGACAGCTATGCATTTCTTCGCTCAATGGCACAGCTGTTTGAGTGTCAGGTAGGAAACGGAAAGCTTCTTTACTCCACTTTGGGACTACAAGATTTGATGCAATATCCAGAGGCAAGAGCACTTCAAAGAGCGATTTATCTTTATCTATCTTCGCCAGAATTTGCACCAAAGCAGAAAATGGAGTGGGAGATACTCGTGAAATTGTGAGCCATCGGAGATGGTGGCAAGTGGCCTTTTGCCACTTACCACCGTACCAATTGGCTCAAAACTGAAGGATTGCCTCTATCTGTTCCCCATCTGATGGACAGATGGCAGGTTTGATCCAATTTCCCCAGGAGAGATGTGGGAAATTATAGTCTTTTAACAGATGCAAAAGAACCGGCTGACAAGATGCAGTATTTGCGGTTAGAATCCGAAATTCTTCCAGTACAATATAGCTGTCGCAGGAATCTGCTGCGTGGCTGCCAAGCACTTCTATTGTCAGTGTATGTGGGCCTTCTGGCAAGTTGGTAACAGAGAATACAGGATAGTGATATTTCTTATCAAAACCTGCAGAAGAACCTGGAAAATCGACACCATCGATTCTCTGGTTGATGATCGCTACCTGCTTTTGATCGATGAAAACCTTGGCCTGTCCGTAATTGACATCAACAGGTGCATACCAGACAATGCCAGTTCCGACAAAAGAAAGTTCTGCTTTTGCACCAGCTTGATTGCTCCACATCTCATGACCAGAGGATTCATAGGAGCAGTCGGTCATTGCATACCAAGTGCCGGTATAGTGGATGCGCAAATCTTGACAAAACACAATTTGATCAGTCAAAAATCCTACCTCTGCACGCAGATGAAGTGGCATACTTGAACAAGGAGCAACATGAATTGGCGCGATTGATCCATCCTGTGCGTCAATAACTGCGTGGTAGAGATTTGGTTTGGTGGCGCAAAAATCGTTACTTCCGCTGATGCCTGGATCATAGCGGCCGTTTAAAACATCGTGTCGGCAATCATCCTTCCATAGAACTTCTGGTTTTGTGCCAAATTCATTGGAAGAGCCAAAACCTTTGAGGGCTGTACCATAGCGACGCCCGATTGCGTATTCTGGATAAATACTCCAATCACTATTTTTGCTCCAACAAATTCGGTCTGCACCAGGAGCTGTTTCTAATGTGAAGCCAATCTCATCGAGTCCACCGCAATCGACACCGACGCGAAGCTTGATTTGTCGTGGCAGAGGGGCGGACAACTGATCAATTGTGCATTGAATGTGCATACTACCATTTGAAGTAATCGTAAATTGCCAAGTGACAGCGGCACTCGCACCGTAATGTCCATGGGTCGTAACGAAAACATGATCGACCATTTGCTGGAAAGAGAACGAATCAAGCTCCCAATCTGGCAGTTTCAAATATGGGACATGGAGAGTAGGTCCAGAGAGAATTGCCGGTTTGCCATTTTGACAAATGGATTGGATCAGACCGCTTGAGGAATCAAATACGATACATAGCTGATCATTTGGAATTTGAATCGTCAGTGCAGCTGGTGATGATTCTACTAAAATTGGAACCGAATCAGAAGAATCCGTACAGTGAGTGGTAAGCGCATCGGATGACGTTTGCTCGCTTGTTTTAAGCGGAAGAAGAAACTCATCTACCTGTTTGTCACAGGCATCAAACCACTCTAAATACAGAAAATCGGCATCCAAATTGATCGGTATAGAAAAGTCACCGCTGATAAATGGCGCAATGCTTCCAATCGTATCCCCAGTTAGAAGAATCGATGATAAAGCATGTGATTTTGCCTGACAGCAGTCTTCAATCGTGCCGTCACCGCAAGCGTCTGCTTTCAAAAACCAACCGCATAGCTTCGTCTCATTTAAATTGGTATGGCAGAAGCGATTTTCAACATGAAGAACCAGATTAGCCGTATGATCGGAGACGATGATGTGAGGCTTGGCTGGTTGCTTTTTTTCTTTAGAATCCCATTCAGAAGCAATTTCTTGTGTCAGTGGATTCACACCATATAGAACAATCGGAGAGTAGGCCTTTCTGACGGCATAGTGCTCCGGTTTTTTTCGTCTCCAGACATCAATGATTCCCCACTCTAGGCAGGTAGATCCACCATCGTAAATATCGGTTTCATCGATACCAGCCCAGATGGCACCGCCAAGAGCCCCTTTGGTATGCCAAATTTTTGTCCAGAATCTGGCCAGACTTTGTCCCCAAAATTCGCGCACATAGGGATCGCGGCGGTGTTCGGTGCGGTTGTAGCAGGGAACATGCACATATTCATCGTGAATAACAGGCATTGTTTTTCCAAAGGCACCGCCAACGCTTACATTGTCTCTTCGCTCAGCAAGATCAGTATCATAATTGGAATAATGGATGCTCCAAATATCAAATGGCTCGTATTCTTCACGCATTGTCATTGGATAGCTGAATTTGGTTACGCGTGTTGGATCAGTGGATTTCGCAAATCGGTTTAACAAATCAAAGTTAACACCGCCAAAGGACTCGTTACACAGTGACCAGATGATCACACTTGGATGTGAGTAGTCACGGGAAACTAAGTCAGCAAAATGGGACAGATAACGTTGTGTTTGCATAGGGTCTTGTTGTGTGTAGTCTAAGGTTCGAGCAATGAAGGCAAGTGCCATTTCATCTTCCACATAGATGCCATATCGGTCGCATAGGGTCAGAAAATATTCGCTTGGCGGATAGTGGGAGGTTCGAATATAGTTGCAATTAGCCTCTTTGAATAAGCGAACATCCTCTTCAATTAATTCAGGTGTGAGGCAACGTCCGTTTCGTGCGGTTGTTTCATGGCGACACGAACCGCGCAGCTTCACTTCATTTCCATTGATAAAAAGTTGATTTCCCTGCTTTTGTATCTGTCGAAAACCAAATGGATGGCAGATTCGCTCCAACTTTGTATCGCCTGCCCATAGTTCTAATGTAAGTGTGTAAAGTCTTGGATGTTCGGCATCCCAAAGATACGGTTTATTTATGCTGCATGTCTGGGTGAGACGGGTAGGTGTATCAAAAGAAGCGATTGGTTTTTCGAAACAACCTTCTGCTACTGTGTCTCCATAGGGATCTGTCAGGCAGCTGCGAAGAACTAATTTAGATACTTCAGAAGAATGATTTGGAAAGAACGGCTCAATCGAGTAGTCAATTTGAAGAGTGGCCTGTGTAAATGTCTCATCAAAAATAGTCGTTGTGTGGACAGCGCGAAAAAAGACTGGTGGAAGCAGATAAAGAAAAACACTGTGGCACAGCCCACCATGTCCAAAGGCACTGACAGTTTCCTCTCGCTCATCGACACAGACAGCAAGCTCAAATGAAGAACAGCCGCGAATCTTGTCTGTGATTTCTGTATTCCAGGTAAGAAAAGCATTTTTATGAGTAGCGATCTTGATTCCATTGATATAGATCGATGCAAAACCATTGACACCCTCCATGCGCAGCACGACACGGGAATTTGCCATTTCAGGCGTGACAGAGACGGTTGTTTTATAGAGATAAGCACCACAAAAATCAGGCTGACGAAGAGAATCATTCCAAGAAGGTACTTGAATGGATCGATAACCGTCGGTCCCTGGTGTGACCGCGAAGTGATCTGGATCTGGTGTTTGAAGAAACTTCCATTGGCCGTCCAGGCAGATGATTGGCTTGTCAATTTGAAAACAAAATTCTGGCTTAGGGATAAGGGCCGGGATTGTAGGAAACTGATTTAAGTTTTGAATCATGACTGGTATTCTCCTTTCATAGAACTGGATTTTTTATCATCAGAGATTGTTTCAAATGACAAGTTGCAGGATAAAATATCACCAGTTTGCATCATGACAGCTGGTCGCATATAGTTGCCTTGTGTTAGTCTTGGATAATTATAATCGCGGCTGACAACCATGCCGATGCGAGGTGGATATTGTGGATGGATGAGTTCGACCGAGTCAATCGAGATCCATGTATCCTGTGAGACGGCTTCTTTTGTACCAGAAACGATCACTTTACACTCATGAAGACCGAGTGTAAGTTGATTGGTATGAAAAAGAGGCTGATGGAATCGCTTCTCATAGCCACGACTCATGCCAGGCATCTGGACAAGTGGTGTGTGTTGGTTGATATTTTTTGCAACTAATTTTCCATCAATCCAGATGTCGCATAAGCCATGTATGCGATCAGTAGAGCCAAAAATCGTAAGCCCGGTGCCATAAAAGTGAATAGAACAGAAGGCTCCTAAGTCTTTTGCCATCAGTTCAACCGAATTTTCTTGCCCAGCCTTGTCATTGATTAGATACCACTCTCCATCAAAGAAAATGTGACAAAGATCGTTGCTAAAGCTGGTATCATTAGCGGCATCAGAGCAAAGAGCCTTCATTGACAGGAGGCAGTGCGGATCAGGAGATTCAATAAGACGAATGCTTTGGCCGTTTTCTGGGTGTAGTCTTAATGCAATTTGGTCGTTTGACGAATGAACGCAGGCATCGATTAAATTAGCCTTTCGAGAGGTAAAGTCAGCGTGGTTTTCTTTATAAGCGATGCCACGAGGGCGACCAACATGATCGGAAGGATATTGGTTCCACAGCGCATTTCTGCTCCAGAAAAGCGTATCAATGGCGGCAGGAAGAAGATAGAAAATTCCATATTCGTCTAGTCCACCTGGATCTAAGCCGATTCCAGCTTTGACCTCGTGTGGCATAGATTTTCCAACAGAATCAATATGGCAGGAGGTTGTAAGACTGGCATCCTCATACAGACATAGCAAAAAGGTGACAGAACAACAAGATCCGTAGCGACCACGAATCGTCAAAAGCAGTCCGTGATCAATCGTTTCATCCGAAAGAGAAATCAGTTCCCATGGTTCAAGGAAAAAGCGACCAGTGTTCAAAAATGGTCCTTCACAGATAATGGGTTTGTGATCGAGAAAAACACCTGTCAGTAATCCCGTATTCGGATTTACAAAGGCAAGCAGATGCTGGTTCTTTATTGTCCAACTGTCATTTGCCTTGTGAACTGTAATAGGGTCTTCAAAGTAAGCCATCGCAACATGCCAATATTCTGGTTTTGGCTTATGAGAAGAATCTAGTATGCCATAGCAGAAGTTCAAAAGAGAAGGAGAGAAGTTGCCGTTCTCATCGACGGCTGCCATGACAGCGCCACCAAGTGCACCAGGCGTGTGGCGAATAGTATCGTAGCAGCGTTTCATACTTTCCCCCCAGAATTCATGAATGCCGTCATCTGTCTCAAGCTTATCGCGATCATAGACGGGAACCAGTGCATAGGCGTCGTGAAGGACTGGAATTTGAAGCTCTTGTGCTTTTCCAAGTGCATAACCGATTGGATTGTCAGCTCCTTGCGTGTGGAAAATTACCATCTGGTCATAGCAGACATCGGCAGGAAGATTCCAGGCACTGTAGTCGACTGTCCAGACATCAGGAATCCATTCATCTTGTGGGATTGTCATTGGAAGGTGAAAATTGATCAGACGGTTTGGATCTAGACTTCGAATCAACTGTTTTCCGAGGGCAAACTGGTCGCCCCAGACGCAGTTGTGACCGAGACACCATAAAAGCACGCAAGGGTGGGAACGCCCAGCCAAAACCATTTCTTGAAACTGTTCAAGAAAGAGTGGGCGAAGTGCAGGAGCATTTTGAAAGGCAGGAAGAGATTGACCGACCTCTTCAATAGGCGCGCTCTGCTCAACCAGAATGCCGTATTGGTCACACAGGGAAAGAAGCTCTTCACTAAAAGGATAGTAGAGACTTCGTAAATAATTGACATGAGCTTTCTGAAACAGCATGAGATCAGAAGAAAGATCGTACCCTTCGCTCGTGAGTGGTTCTCGGTAAGCAAGACCGCGTAGCTTCAGTGGTGCTCCATTGAAAAGAATCGTTTGCCCTTGCTTTTCAATCTGACAAAGGCCAACCATGCGCTCACAGCTTTCTAACAAAGTATGATTTTTAAAAATGGAAAAGAGAATGCGATAGAGGTAGGGATCTTCTGAGGACCACGGATGGGCCGCATCAGACGGAACAAAAAGATGTACTTCGTTTGAAATTGCCTGCTCAAAGGAAAGTGAGCAGGAATTGATCAAAAGACCTTCTTTTGTTTGAAGCTCAATCGAAATAGAAAGCTCATCAGACGCATCAGGGCTAGAATTGTCAGCGAGTTCAGAATGTAATAGCAGTGGGCAGGATACAAGAAACTGCCATTCATCGTGATTGTTTTTTTGACTTCGTATCTGTAAGTCGCGAAAACAGATCGAAGAAGTTGCGACCAGACGAATACTGCCGAGAATACCAGCTTTTTGATAGGGGCTGGTTGTAGTGTAGTCAGCCTCTAGCTGTAAAATAGCACGAAGAGAAACCATAGTTGAATTTTGTGGGGACAACTTAGAAAAAAGTGGTGTCAGCTCTAATTGCCAGTCAGTAAAGCTTCCGTAGTGGGAGCAGGATACAAAATTGCCATCAGATGCAAAAACCGTAAGAGTGGCTTTGCAGCCAACTCGAAAGAGTTGCAAAAACAATCTGTGATCGGTGTTGGCATAGCGAGTGGGAATTGACAGATTGGCTTCAAAGTGGCCAGGTTGTAGCTCGATGAAATTTTCTGATACCGATTGGACAAAAGAACGGAAACCATCTGGCATCGGACAAGGAATGGGTGACGTGGCCTTAGATGTAACGGTTTGAGTAAATGTTTCCATAAGATCTAAAAAGTCTCCTTTCGTAAACGATACTTTCATAAATGCACGAAACAGGCTGACACCACAATTCAATTTGTGAACAGTGATGTCACCCTGTCAGTTTATAAAATCATTTTTATCAATTACAATAGCGATTACTGTGCATTTTTTGCTTCAAAGTAAGTATTTAACTGAGAAGCAATTTCTTCCTTAATCTCGTCAAGGCCAGCGGTCTCTGCCATAGACTCGAATTCGCTAAGCCAGCTATCAATATCATCGGCTAAGCCAAGCTGAAGAAGCGGAATGTACTGAGTATAGATCTCAGACAGACTTGCCCATGCATCGGAGATGTTGGTAGTGGAGAAGGAGAAACCAACAGTTGGGCTATCAACAGAAATTTTCTTCCACTCATCCATGATCTCAAGCTGTGTTGGGAAGGTTCCCTCCTGATCCATTTCAAGTCCAGAATTCTTTAAGCCCCAAGATACAGCAGCGCCGTAGGACCAAGTTCCGTAATGCTCAGCCTGGCTCCAAGTACCATCATCGTTTAATGTGATATGGTAATCCGGGATACCGTAACGAGCGGTAACATAAGCGTCAGGATCGTTCTTTAAAACATCCAGAGCCATCAGAGCACGCTCTACGTTCTTGGAAGTATATGGAATTGCATAACCGTCGCCATCGTAAACAGCAGTGGATACTTGATCCATGTTGAGATCGTAAAGCTCTGGTTTCCACTCTGGGTTAGATTGAAGGATTGAGTTTGCAACAGAACCGCAGGTACCAAGATTTTCAATATAAACAGCAGAGGTGCCATTCAACATGGAATCTTTGACATCAGTTTGATTGTTAATAGAACTCATAGACCAATCGCCATCAGCTGCACACTGCTTCATCTGCTCAGCAAAAGCCTTGAATTCATCGGACTCATATAAGAAGAAAATGTCATCAGCTGTGTAGTCGGTCTTTCCTTCCTCGTATTTGTAGTAGAAATAGTTGTTATCAACAGAGATCAGATCATTTCCGGTGCAGGCAATCATATCCTGAAGCTTTTTGCCGTTCATAGAAGCATTGTAAGCATAGGAAACGCCGGAGTCTGGGTCAGCTGCAACTGCTGCCATATAGGCGTACAGGTCGTCTAAAGACTTTAATTCGTCCAGACCATATTTTTCTCTCAAATCACCGCGGATGACAACGCAAGGATGACCATAACCGATCTTGTTACATGGCATATAATAGAGCTTTCCGTCAATCATACCCTGTGTATAGGATGCCTCGGCCTGGCTCTTGTAGGTTTCTGGCATATACTGCTGAATCATATCATCTGTAATTTCAAGAAAGGCGCCCTTGCCGGCTTCATCGGTGTAGAAGCACCAGCCAGAAGTATAGATCAGATCAATTGATTCACCACCAGCCAAAAGAAGAGAGTAGTTGGTGCTATAGTCAGACATGCTGAGTGCCTTGAAGTTTATAGTTGCATTGATCTTGTCCTCCATGATTTCATTGAGTCGATCAAAGATCATCTGCTCATCGCCGTACTCGCCACCGACATAGTAGAGAGTCAAGTCAACGTGCTCGGAAACATCATTTCCATTGTACTCTTTTGTGGTTTCAGCCATTACTGGAAATGCGCTCAGTGCTGTCATAGCAGCCATTGCGAGGGGAATTAGTTTGTGTGTCTTTTTCATAAGATACCTCCTTAAAAGAATCGTGTATATGATCCGGCTGCAAAATTATGAAGATACTTTCATAATACTTTGCAGCTCGGACAGGAACGAAGTAAATGATTAGCCTTTGACGGCACCAAGTGTAAGACCTTTGATAAAATATCGCTGTACGAATGGGTACAGTAGAAGAATCGGTCCGGTAACGATAACAGTTAATGCCATTTTCATAGATTCAATCGGCACTGTATTAATGACCTCGCCGGATTCGGCAGCGATTTGGCGAAGTGCCTGTGCATCGTTGATCAGCTTGTAAAGAAGATATTGTAAGCTGTATAAATTGCTATCATTAATGAAAAGCATGGTGTTATACCAGCTGTTCCAGTAACCAAGAGCGGTGAATAATCCGATTGTAGCAATTACAGGAGTGGACAGTGGCCAAATCAGCTTGATAAAGATTTGGAAATCGCCAGCACCATCAATCTTTGCAGATTCTGTAATTTCGTAAGGGATGCCGGAGACAAAGCCCTTTACTAGAATGATGTTCCAGACGGAAACTAGGCTAGGCACAATCAGAGCAAGAATGTTGTCTTTAAAGCCAAGAGCAATGCAGACCATATACCAAGGCATCAGACCGCCGCTAAACAAGGTAGTAAAGAAAAAGTAGAAAGAAAATTTATTGCGCCAGCGGAAATCTTTTCTCATTAGTACATAACCAGTCATCATGTTGATGAAAGTACTTAGGGCAGTGCCGACAACTGTGATAAAAATGGTAATACCGTAGGCTCGCACAATCGAGGAAGCATTTTTGAAGATGCTTCGATAACTGTCGAGTGTAGGTTCCTTGGGTATAAATGAGTAGCCGTAGCGGGCAATTTCCTGTTCACTGGAAAAGGATGAACCGATTACCAACAGGAAAGGAAGAATGCAAATGATTGCAAATAAAAACAGAAATGGATAACCGATCAGACGAAAAAGAAATTCATCTTTCGGCATATGATGACGCTTCTTCATAGTGGACACTCCTTTTCGGTAATCAGAACAGTGAATAGTCGGCATTCTTGCGCTTTACAATCCAGTTTGCGATAATGATTGTGATAAAGCAAAGAACAGACTGATATAAACCAATCGCAACAGTTTGACCGACATCAGAAGCCTTCAGTGTCAGGCGGAATACATAGGTATCAATGACGTCAGTGTAATTAAACAGCATTCCATTTTGACCGACCAGTTGGTAGAAAAGGTCCAGATTTCCACGGAAAATTTTTCCGAGTGCCAGAAGAGTCAATGTGATGACAGTCGGTGTCAGCTCTGGAAGTGTGACATAACGAATTTTCTGGAAAATGTTGGCACCATCGATAGAGGCAGCCTCCATAATAGAACCATCAATGCCGACAATAGAAGCTAAATATACGACCATGCCATAGCCAACACCCTTCCAAGCATTAAAGAAAATAATGATGAATGGCCAGTAGCCTCCTTGGCTGTAAAAATTGATTCGATCAATTCCCATTCGACTTAAAATGGAATTTAGTGTACCGGTTTCGTAGTTTAAAAGGCTATAAGCAATTGATCCAACGATGACCCAAGAAATAAAATAAGGAAGAAAAATACAGGATTGAATCAACTTTTTTAGCTTTTTGTGGCACATTTCATTTAAGACAATTGCAAAAAATACTTCCAAAAATGTACTACTCAGAATAAAAGCAATATTGTAGAGAGCAGTGTTTCTTGTAACCATCAGTGCCTTTCCTGATTTGAAGAAAAATTGGAAGTTTTTTAAACCGACCCAAGCACTTCCAAAGATTCCCTGCTGGTAATTATACTTTTTAAAAGCAATAATGGTTCCGGCCATCGGGATGTAATTAAAAATAAAAACCAAAACGACAGCTGGAAGAAGCATAAGTAGCAGAGTTCGTCTTTTATAAACTTCCTGGAAAAATCCAGTTTTTTTCGGCCGAGGAATCGGCGGTTGATTCTTTTTCACGAAAGTTCCTCCTTTATCAATATTAAAAATACGCTTTGGCAGACTGGCCTAAAAATCAACCAGCTGTTCTTTGTTCTGTCATTATCCTATCAGAAATAA
>CAUCWU010000019.1 GCA_958446555.1 uncultured Lachnospiraceae bacterium
GTCTTATGATTTGGTCAATTGGACTGAGCAGAGACTGGTTAAAATCGGAGATGAACAGTTTGGTTGTCTGTGGGCACCAGATGTTATTCATGATAAGAAGAATGGCGATTATGTCGTACATTGGTCTTCATCCCATGCAAGAAATAATTATGGCGATAAGGCAATCTTTTACAGCCGCACCAAGGATTTTAAGGAATTTTCAAAGCCAGAAATTTTGTATGAGTGGGAGGGTCATGACATCATTGACTCTGCTCTCTATGAGGAGGATGGCGCTTATTATCTGTTTGTAAAATGTGCAAGAAATCCAGGCAGAATATTGCTTCTTCGCTCAGACGAGATTACAGGAACCTACACAAGAGTGGAGGCGTTTGATAGAAGCATGGAGGCAATTGAGGAAGGAAAGTACGAGGCGGCAACTGCTGTCAAGTTGGAGGATGGCAGATGGTGTCTGTTCTTAGACTATTACGGTGTGCCGGGAGCAGGTCAGGGCTATGTGCCGTTTGTAGCTGACAGCCTTGCAAGCGGAAAATTCGTCAGAAGTGATGCAGCTTTTTCATTCCCGTATGGTTTCAAGCACGGAACGATTTTAAAAATTTCCATGGAGGAGTATCAGCGTATCAAAGATCATGATTGGTCGGATAAAGGCTGGCAATAACAATGAGTAACAAAAAAGCATTCAGCAAGGGGATGTATGACAGCATCCCCATTGCGCTTGCCTATTTTGCAGTGGCATTTTCACTGGGAATCATGGCAAGAAAAGCAGGACTAACCCCGTTTCAGGGGTTTTTATCAAGTATGCTCAACCACGCATCAGCAGGTGAGTATGCAGAATTTACGGTAATCGAGTCAGGTGCGCCCTATATTGAGATGGCACTTGTGATTTTGATTACAAATGCAAGATATCTTTTGATGAGCTGCGCACTCAGCCAGCGATTCGCACCAGATGCAAAGCTTTTTCACAGAGCACTGGTTGGATTTGGCATTACCGATGAGATCTTTGGAATCTCCATTGCAAGACCTGGAAATGTGAATCCCTTCTATACATATGGAGCAATGGCGCTTGCACTGCCGGCATGGTCATCTGCGACAGCGATTGGAATCGCTGCGGGAAATATCTTGCCAGTTTCTGTTGTCAATGCACTTAGCGTTGCTTTGTATGGTATGTTTATTGCGATCATTATTCCGCCGACAAGGAAAAATAAGGTGTTGGGCGGCATTATTGTGGTCGGCTTTGTGCTAAGTGGTCTGTTTACTTGGCTTCCAATCACGGCAAAGCTTTCCTCAAGTATGAGAACTATCATTTTGACAATTGTGATCGCAGGAGCAGCAGCCGTGCTGTTTCCAGTAAAGGACGAAGAAAAAGAGGGAGAGACAAACGATGCAGCATAATATTTATCTCTATATCATGGTGTCAGCATTGGTGTCCTTTGCTGTGAGAGCGGTGCCATTGACACTGATCCGAAAGAAAATCGAAAATCTATTTTTAAAATCATTTTTATTTTATGTGCCGTATGTCACGCTGTCGGTCATGACCTTTCCGGCAATCATTGAGGCGACAGACGTACCGATAGCCGGCGCGCTTGCCCTTGTCGCAGGAATCATTGCCGCAAGAAAGGGTGTCGGCATGTTTTTGGTTGCGATTCTTTGCTGTGCGATTGTGTTTGTGGCGCAAATTCTTTTATAAAAGAAAAAGGGTTGGAGGTTGACTTTCCTTTTAACGTCATATATAATAAAAATGATATCGTTTAATCAATTCTTGATTGACAAGAACAACTCTTGATTGAAAATAACAAGAGAATGTAGGAGGATGAACAATGAGAAAGGTAGCATTATCTTTGATGCTGGCTGCTTCTATGGCTGCAACTACACTTGGCAGCACTGCAGTTTTTGCATCAGACGCAACCACAACGGAGTCTGAGAGCTATACCTATCGCTATGCGTTAGCCGATTTCCCAACAAACTGGAGTCTGCATGACAATCAGACCCAGACCGATTCTGAGCTGATGCAGTATCTGGAGGCTGGTTTCTACAGCTTCGATTTCAATGAGGATAGGGATGGTTATCAGATGGTTCCGCTTGTTGCAACAGGCGATCCAGAGGATGTAACTGCTGAGTATAAGGATCAGTATGGTTTAGACGGTGATGAGTCATTGGCATGGAAGATTACCATTCGTGATGATTTAAAGTGGGATGACGGTACACCGATCGTTGCTTCTGATTTTGTAAAGTCCGCAGAACTTCTGTTAAACCCGAAGGCACAGCATCATCGCGCAGATATGCTTTACTCTGGAAATCTTGTATTAAAGAATGCAAAGAATTTCCTTTATGCAGGACAGCATGCATATGCTGAGACTTTTATCTCTTCTGAGATGGGTGAGGATGAGTACGTAGATCCATCTGCATTCGAGAAGAATGAGAACGGCGTTTACATGGTAGACGGACATGATTTAGCACTCAGCTTAAGTGACTGTGCAACATGGGACTCTACCACGGGACTTTCTGATTACTATGCAATGGAAGATTACAAGTCTGCATTTATGAAGGATGATGTTGATCTGTATGAGACTGTTTTAGCTGCAAATGCAAATGATGACGGCTATGTTCCGGTAACTGATGATGTTGTTGAGGCATTACAGCACATCGTAGCAGTTCTTCACGGCTGCACCGATGTTGAGGATTATGCAGCACAGGCTGGCGACTATGCTTACAAAGAGTGGGAAGAGATGGTATATAAGGGTACAGAGTATCCAGAGATGTCAATCGACGAAGTTGGTATCTTTGCTCCGTCCGATACTGAACTCGTTTTAGTACTTGAAAAGCCATTAAAGGGCTTCTACTTAAAGTATTCACTGACAGATTCCTGGTTAGTAAAGGAAGATCTGTATAAGAGCTGCGAGTCTGAGAGCAACGGTGTTTACAACAATACTTATGGTACCTCTGCAGAGACAACTGCTTCCTTTGGACCTTACAAGCTGACATCTTATCAGGCTGATAAGGAGTACGTTCTTGATAAGAACGAGTACTACTTTGGCAATGTAGACGGTCAGTATCAGACCACAAGCATCGTTGTTAGCTGCGTAAAAGAGCCATCAACAAGACTTGAGATGTTCTTAAGCGGTGAGCTTGACAGATATGGCTTGACAAAGGATGATATCGAGACCTACGGTTCTAGCGATTACGCATATTATACCGTTGGTGAGAGTACCTTCTTCATGGCAATGAATCCAGGTGTAGAGGGACTTGAGGCAGCACAGAAGGCTGCTGGCGATAACATCAACAAGACAATCCTTAGCTTAAAGTCCTTCCGTGAGGCACTTTGCTATGCACTTGACCGTGATGCATTCAATGCAGCAGTTAACCCATTAAGCTCTGCAGCATTTGGTCTTTACTCAAACAGCATCATCTCTGATCCGGAAGAGGGTACTGCATATCGTGATACCGAGGAAGCAAAGACTGTTCTTGCAAACTTCTGGGGTCTGTCCGATGATATCGGTGAGGGATTGATGTATGAAACTGTTGATGAGGCAGTAGACAGCATCACAGGCTACAACTTAGAGATGGCTCAGGAGAGATTCAACGAGGCATATGATGAGGCAATCGCAGCTGGTCTTATGGATGAGGATGATGTGGTTGAGATCAAGATTGGTCTTCCAAACAGCGAGAGCACCTTCTACAACAAGGGTAACGAGTTCCTTGTAAACTGCTACACTGAGGCAGTAAAGGGAACTTCTCTTGAGGGCAAGTTAACCTTTAGCGTAGATGATACACTTGGAAATGGCTTTAGTGAGGCACTTAGAAGCCAGCAGGTAGATCTTCTGTTTGGTGTAGGCTGGACAGGTGCTGCACTTGATCCGTACAGCTTGATGGAAGCTTATACATCAAGCGAGTATCAGTACGACCCGTCATGGGATACAAAGTCTGCTGATATAGATATCACATTGACAGATGGCGTTACCTATACTGCAACTGCATGGGATTGGACTCAGGCTATGCTTGGTGAGGTTATTACCATTAAGGCTGAGGATGGTACCACAAAAGAGTTCACTGCTGGTTCTGCAGATGACAACAGCGAAGATCGTTTTGAGGTATTAGTTGGACTGGAGAATGCAGTTCTTGGAAATTATGACCTGATTCCAATGTTCGATGACTGTACAGCTGCATTAAAGAGTATGAAGATTCAGTTTGCTACAGATGAGTATTACTACAGCATCGGCCGCGGTGGTGTTCAGTACATGACATACGACTACAGCGATGCTGAGTGGGATGCATTTGTATCTGAGCAGGGTGGAAAACTCAATTACAACTAATGAAGTATCAAAATCGAGAAATCGAATAATAAGAAGTGATTATGTTGCGAAAAAGAGCAACACTTCGACAGGAAAGGGGGCGGCTTGCCGCCCCCTTCCTGTCAGTTTTTTGAAAAAATTTTTAAAAGCGTAAAACCGTAAAATTAAACATGAAAACAAACGGAGGACAACGATGGTTAAGTACGTACTAAAGCGTATCGCGCTGATGTTTTTTGTCTTCTTCACAATTCTGACAGTATGCTTTGTACTTGTAAAGCTGCTGCCGCTTGTGGATGCCAAGCAGTTTGGCAAGGACATGAATCTGATTCAGCAGCGAAGAGAAGCGTTAGGCTATAACAAGCCGATTCTGATACAGTATCTGATTTTCTTAAAACGAAGCGTAATAGGTGGAGACTGGGGAATTAGTGAGGCGCTGTACCGCAGCCAAGATGTATGGAAGGTATTCACTTCCAAACTTCCGGCAACCATGATGGTAAACATCTATTCCATGATTTTGGCAATTCCGAGCGGACTGCTGCTTGGTATTTTTGCTGCATTAAAGAAAAACAAGTGGCAGGATTATCTTATCTCTACACTTGTCATGGTATTTATTTCCGTTCCGTCTTATGTATATGCACTGTTAATCCAGTATTTGCTTTGCTATAAGCTTAAGTTGTTCCCACTTCAGATGAACAGTGGAACGAACTATTTTTCACTGTCTATGTTTCGCTCAGTCATGCCGGCTGTGCTGGCACTGGCATTTGGAAGTATTGCCAGTCTGGCCAGATATGTGCGCGCCGAGCTTTCTGAGGTATTGACAAGTGATTTTATGCTGCTTGCAAGAACAAAAGGTTTGACTCGCTCACAGGCAACGATTCGCCATGCAATGAGAAATTCCATGGTTCCGGTATTCCCAATGATTTTGGGAGAGTTTGTCGGTATCTTAGGCGGATCTCTGATTATTGAGACGATCTTTGGTGTACCTGGTGTCGGCCAGCTGTATTTAAATTCTATTACAGCACGCGACTATAACTTCTTTATGCTGTTGTCTGCATTTTATACACTGATCGGACTTGTATCAGGACTAGTAGTTGATATCAGCTACGGCTTTATCGATCCGAGAATCAGAATGGGGGAACGATAAAATGGCACGCAAAAATACAGATTATACAAATATCCCAAAAGAAAAATTTGAATTTTTTGACCGCAGCGAGGCGATCCATGACAAGAAGCTTGAGACAAAACCAGTTGGTTATTTTAAGGATGCTATGATGCGTTTTTGCCGCAATAAGAGTTCACTGACAGCAGCGGTTATCATTGCACTGCTTCTTGCATTTGCACTTATTGTTCCGCTTGTGTCACATAATAGTTATACGAAATCAAAGACTGATACAACCTATCTTCAGTATGGAAAGCTGCTTCCAAAGTCAAAGCTGTTTTCATGGGCAGGCTGGGATGGCGCAAAGAGAGAAACAATCAGCAGCGATATGTATGCATATTATGAGGCAATGGAGACAGAGCGCGGAGTAAATGCGATCACAAAAGTCTATAAGGCTGATTATGAGGATTCCTCCAGCACATCAAACAGCACATTTTATGATGTAAGAGTAGATTCCTATTCCAAGATTGGTATGTTAAATCTGACGCTGACAAAAGCAGAGTATGAGGCTATTCAAGATTGGCAGGATGAAAATCAGATTCAGGTAATTTATCCGTCAGTTGACTCAAAGTCAATTCAGGCACCGAATCTGCGTTCTGATCCAAATATCTGGTATAAGTGTACAAATAAGGGTGCACCGAAGCTGGATAAGGATGGAAATATTACGCCTATTTATCTGACAAAGGGAAAGGACGGAGATTATCATAGTCTTCGTATTGCTGGAGATGATGGTTCTTATCGTTACGCGACAGTAACCGGTTCTTCAACGTCAATGTCATTTAAGGTTCGTGTAGATGCTCTTAGCTATTTTCAGTATCGTTACGGCCATGAGCCGATATTCTTGTTCGGAACAAATGCTTACGGACAGGATATCCTGACAAGAATGGCTGAGGGTGCAAGATTTAGTCTTTTGTTTGCATTGATTATTTCTGCAATCAACTTGGCAATCGGTGCTGTTTACGGTGCAATCGAGGGCTTCTACGGCGGCGCAATCGATTTGATCATGGAGCGAATCTCCGATATCTTAAACGATGTTCCGTTTATTGTAGTAACATCATTGTTCCAGCTGCATCTGGCAAGCAAGGTCGGCGTTGTGCCATCTTTGTTGTTTGCGTTTGTATTGACAGGTTGGATTGGTATGGCAAGCAAGACACGTATGCAGTTTTATCGTTATAAGAATCAGGAATATATTCTGGCTGCACGTACACTTGGCGCTAAGGATTCACGACTGATGTTTAAGCACATTTTCCCAAATGCAATCGGAACATTAATTACTAGTGCTGTGCTTACGGTTCCGAGTGTTATCTACTCAGAGTCGAACATGACATATCTGGGAATTGTAAATCTGGATTCTTCGAATATGACATCACTTGGTACCATGCTTTCACAGGGAACCTCGATGCTTACGACGTATCCGCACATTATTTTATTCCCGGCAATTTATATTTCCCTGCTGATGATTTCCTTCAACCTGTTTGGAAACGGACTGCGGGATGCCTTTAACCCATCCCTGAGAGGAACGGAGGAGTAATTTAGAATGGAAAAGAAACTTTCAGTAAATAACCTGGTTGTCTCATTCCGCACACCGGCAGGAAAAGTACAGGCGGTACGAGATATCAGCTTTGATTTAAATAAAGGAGAGACACTTGCAATTGTAGGAGAGTCTGGTTCAGGTAAATCAGTAACTTCAAAGGCAATTCTTGGAATCCTTGCAGGAAACTCCATCATCGAGGGCGGTTCAATCATCTACGATGGTATGGATCTGTTAAAAATAGGTGAGGATGATTTTTACCGCATCCGTGGTGATAAGATTGCAATGATCTTCCAGGATCCGCTTTCAAGTTTAAATCCGATTATGCGTGTTGGAAAGCAGCTGACAGAGGCGATGCTGTTAAAGGGAAAGGCACATCAGAAGGCCAGCAGAAACTCCTTTAATCAGACACTTGCGCTGCTTGAAAAGACAATGGTAGCAGCAGGTACAGACAGCACAAAGGCGCACACACTTTGCCAAAACTTTGATAAGTTTGAATTTAAGCATATCGAGATTGAGCAGACATACAACACAGCGCATGAGGCTGCAATCGAGGTGCTTGACGATATTACAGATGCACTGTTTCATATTGAAAAGAAAGCGCTCGATGATCCGAAGTATACACTTAAGGAAATTGTGCGCCTGTCAAAGCTTACACCAAATGATTTTGTTGTAAACACAGATAAGAGCAAGCTTGAGGCTGCCGTAAAGACACTTGAATCAGTGATTCCTTCTGACTGCAAGTCAAAAAATTTTACAGCATCAAAAGCGCAGCTTGAGATTTTGCAGGGCATCATGACAGAAGCACTTAAAAAAGAAAAACCGGATTTCTTTAGCATGGGTTACTATGCGCAGTTCTCCGGAAAGTCTGTGCCGGTTTCTATGCCGATTGATGAGCTTAACAAAATGATGCGCACCTATCTGGAGGAGAGCTTCTTAAACGAGTTTTGTGAGGAAGCATCAAAGGCGCTTTCCTTTAGTGCAAAGGAATCTGCAAGGAAAAAGAGGGAAGCAATTGATGTGATCAGTGCAAATAGAAGCACCTTTGACAGTGATTCCTGGGATGTGAAGTCATGTAAAGAAGCTGCTGAGAAGATGATTCAGGCAGTAGAGGCTTCAATTGATCCTATTGAGATTCATAAGGATGGACTTGCATGGACATTTGCAGGAAGCATCCGTGCTTCACAGGAGCATTATTTTGGCGGAATTGATAAAAATAAAGCTGCTGCAAAAAAGCATGCAAAGCAGCAGAAGAAATATGATAATCTGACTGCAAAGGGAAAACAGCCAACGTGGAAGGTAACACCATCTACGGCAGTTGACCTTGAGCTTGAGCAGGATAATGTAAGAGAACTGTTAAATCGTCTGACAGAGCATTATAAAGAAGATTTGGCAGAGCAAAACGAAGTTGATTTTGCGAAAAAGACAAAAGAGCTGATTGAATTTTTCCGTGAAAACGCATCTGGCGCCGTAAGCCGTGTGACAAAGGAAATGGCAAAGTACAAGGCATTAAAGCTTTTGGAGGAGGTAGGTATCTCCGAGCCTAGAAAGCGTTATCGTCAGTACCCATTTGAGTTCTCAGGCGGTATGAGACAGCGTATTGTTATTGCAATTGCACTGGCAGCTGACCCAGATATTTTGATCTGTGATGAGCCAACAACAGCACTTGACGTTACGATCCAGGCACAAATCATGGAACTTATCAATCACTTAAAGGAAAAGCGTAATCTGTCTATTATCTTTATTACGCATGATCTTGGTGTAGTTGCAAACATGGCAGATCGTATTGGCGTTATGTATGCAGGAAAGCTTGTTGAGACTGGAACAGCAGATGATATCTTCTATTCACCGGCGCATCCATATACATGGGCACTGCTTTCTGCCATGCCTGATGTTGATACAAATGATCGTCTTGAAGCTATCCCAGGAACACCGCCGAATATGATTTATCCGCCGGTAGGAGATGCATTTGCAGATCGTAACAAGTATGCGCTTAAGATTGATTTTGAGATGCAGCCGCCGATGTTTAAGATCAGTGATACGCATTATGCGGCAACATGGCTGCTCCATCCGGATGCACCAAAGGTAGAGATTCCAAAGATCATCACCGATAGAATTGCACGAATGAAAGAGAAGGGAGGAAAGTCCAATGCCTGAAAAAAAGAATGTGGCAAGCTCACAGGAGACTCTGCTTAAGGTAGAGCATCTGTGCCAGTATTTTAAAGAAAATAAGGCAGTGGATGATGTCAGCTTTGAAGTGAAAAAGGGCGAAGTATTCGGCCTTGTAGGAGAGTCCGGCTGTGGAAAGACTACGACAGGACGTTCCATCATCAAGCTTTACAACATCACTTCCGGAAATGTATACTTTAAGGGAGAACGCATCGCAGCAGGAACTGGCTCCTACAAGTGGGAGATCGAGAAGGCAAAGAAAGCTTATACTGCTTTAAAGAAGTCTGGTGTGTCCGGCGAGAAATTAAAGGATGCAAAGAAAAAGCGCGATGAAGTGATTGCAGAGCAAAAAAAGCAGATTCGTCTTGCGCAGGAAGATCAGAAGCGCCGTCGTGCTGTAACAGATATTCAGATGATTTTCCAGGATCCTATTGCATCCATTGACCCGCGTATGACGGTTCGTCAGATTATTGCAGAAGGTCTTGTTATCCGTGGTGAGAAGGATCAAAAAAAGATCGACGAAGAAGTATATCGTGTACTAGAGCTCGTTGGTCTTGTTCGTGAGCATGCAGGCCGTTATCCGCATGAGTTCTCCGGTGGACAGAGACAGCGTATTGGTGTTGCACGTGCGGTTGTTATGAATCCAGAGCTTATCATTGCGGATGAGCCAGTTAGTGCACTTGATGTTTCCATTCAGGCGCAGGTTATCAACCTTCTTGATGATCTTCGTCATAAGATGGGACTGACAATCTTGTTTATTGCGCATGATTTGTCTGTTGTAAAATATTTCTCAGATCGAATCGGTGTTATGTATTATGGAAAAATGGTAGAGCTGGCCGACTCCGATGAGCTGTTCAAGCATCCGCTTCATCCGTATACAAAATCACTTCTGTCTGCAATTCCGCTTCCAGACCCGCACTACGAGAAGCAGCGTCAGCGTATAAGCTATGTTCCGTTAAAGGAGCATGATTACACAGTAGACAAACCGTCATTTCGTGAGGTGGCTCCAGGTCATTTTGTACATTGCAACGATGCCGAGTTTGCACGTTACAAAGAGCAGATGAAAGGAAATTAAATGGAGAAAAAAAATATAATCCGTTTAATAATCCAGATTGCAATTGGTCTTATTATCGCAGTCGGTGTTATGACATCGCAGGGAGCATTTGCAGAAGGTGTATCGGCTGCAGACCGTATCCTGGCAATTGGCAATGGCTTTTCTGTCATTGCACTGTTATATATAAGCTTTGGTCTTCTTGTCTGGATATCCACTACTGGTGTGCTTGATATTTTCTCCTTTGCACTGCAAAAAGGTGCTCATTTTCTGATTCCGTTTTCCACACGGGAAGCGAATGGAAAATTCTACGAGTTTAAGGTAGAAAAGGCCAAAAAGCGAAAGCAAAAAGGCAAAGGACAATATATGACACTTCTTGTGGGTCTTGGATTTTTGATAATTGCAATAGCGCTAACAGTCGCATGGTATGAACAGTAACAGAAAAGTACAAAAAATATAAGATTTTATTTCATTGACATATCGGAAAAAATCTATTAAACTATCGGAGAAGTAGGTTTTTAAAGTTTTTGACGCGGCGGCCTGCGGGTTGCCGCGTTGCTTTTATTCTTTTATTAAGAAAAGAGGGTGTTTTATGTTTAGTGGTCGGTTGTGGAATCTGTTTATTGACTCCTTTCCAAAGATGTTCTTGCAGGGCTTGACTGTCACCATTCCGCTGACAGTGATCTCCTTTTCACTGGCAATGGTGATTGCAATTGTGGTTGCTCTAGTGCAGTTTGCGAACATCAAAGTGTTAAAGCAGATTTGTCGCTTTTATATCTGGATCTTTCGTGGTACGCCGCTTTTAGTCCAGCTGTATATTGTGTTTTTTGGCTTGTCGAGGATCGGAATTTTACTCGATCCATTTCCAGCAGCAGTAATTGTATTTGCATTAAATGAAGGCGCATATTGTGCAGAGACAGTTCGTGCTTCGTTAGAATCAGTTCCGTCAGGACAGTTAGAGGCCGGACAGTGTGCAGGTCTTTCTTATATACAGACGATTTTTAGAATCGTGCTGCCACAGGCAATGCGCACCGCGTTCCCATCACTGTTTAATTCATTGATTTCCATGGTAAAGGATACATCTTTGGCATCATGTATTACCGTAACGGAAATGCTTCAAACGACAAAGCAGATCGTAGCAGTACATTATGAATCATTGCTTTTATATTCTGAAGTAGGTCTGATTTATCTGATGTATTCAACCGTTTTGACAAAGCTGCAGAGTATAGGTGAGAAGAAGCTAAGCTACTATGGCAGAAAGGAGGGGTAATACATGCTGGAGATTAAAAATATTAAAAAGTCATTTGGTCAGACAGATGTTCTTCATGATATTAGCCTTTCTGTTAATAAGGGAGATGTGATTGCGATTCTTGGACCGAGCGGATCAGGAAAGACGACACTTCTTCGCTGCCTGAATTTTTTAGAGAAGGCAGATGGCGGAACTATGACATTTGACGATGAGACAATTGAACTGCATAAGGCATCGAAGCGCACAATTGCGCGCATTCGAAAGAAAACGGCCTTTGTATTCCAAAATTATAACCTGTTTGCCAACAAAACAGCATTGCAGAATGTAACGGAAGGCTTAATTGTCGGAAGAAAAATGCCAAAGGATGAGGCAAATAAAATAGCACACGAGGCATTAAAAAAGGTTGGCATGGAAGATCGAAGTGATTACTATCCGTCGCAGCTTTCAGGTGGTCAGCAGCAGCGTGTGGCGATTGCGAGGGCAATAGCAGTAAATCCAGAGATTATTTACTTTGATGAGCCGACATCGGCGCTAGATCCAGAGCTGACGGTGGAGGTGCTTGCAGTTATGAAGCGGCTTGCACAGGAAGGAATGACAATGCTTGTTGTTACTCATGAGATGAACTTTGCGCGAACAGTATCAAATCGTGTGATCTTCATGGAAAAAGGAGTAATTGTCGAACAGGGATCATCAAAGGAATTTTTTGAGCATCCGAAGGAAATGCGCACAAAGGAGTTCTTGCGAATCTTTCAGGAGTAATTATTGATTGTAAAAGCATTTCTGATAAGGAAAATATCTGTCAGTACTGCTTTTTCATAAAATAAAGAGGAGGAAAATTATGACAATTAAGAAATTAATTCCATGCACATTAACAGCAGCAGTGATTGCATCTGCCGCATTGACAGGCTGCTCTTCAAAGGGTACATCTGATAAGAGTACTACAGCTGCAAAGACTTCTGCACAGGAGACAAAGGAGACTACTACAAAGTCTGCCGAGACCAAGGATACAGAAGCAGGCAGCAGCGAAGTAAACACAAGCGCAGAAGCAAAGAGCGAGGAAGAATCAAAGAAGGCTGAGACTGAGCTTGGAAGCGAAGAAGTATCTACAGAAATCGGAACCGGCGAGTCAGCAGATGATCTTTTAGCACAGATTAAGGAGCGCGGAAACATTGTTGTGGCAATGGAGGGAACATGGGCTCCGTGGACCTACCATGATGATAACAATGATCTTGTTGGCTATGACGTAGAGGTGGCACAGAACATTGCAGAGAAACTTGGCGTAGAGGTTGAGTTTGTAGAGGGCGAGTGGGATGGACTGCTTGCAGGTCTAGAGACAGGACGTTACGATATCATGGTAAATGGTGTTGGCGTGACAAAGGAGCGTGCAGAAAAGTACAATTTCTCTACTCCATATGCATATAATAAGACTGCTGTTATCGTTCGCGGCGATTACGATGAGATTTCATCAATGGAAGATTTAAAGGGCAAGAAGACTGCAAACACAATCACTAGTACCTACGCATCACAGGCAGAGGCATATGGTGCAACTGTTACTGGTGTTGACGATTTAAATCAGACTATCGAGTTGCTGCTTTCCAAGCGTATCGATGCAACACTTAATGCAGAAGTTGTATTTAACGATTACAAGAAAGAGCATCCAGATTCAAACATCAAGATTGCAACCTACTCCGATCAGGTAGAGGAGATTGCAATTCCGATCCGTAAGGGTGATGATACAGTTACTCTTTTAGAGGCTGTAAATGATGCACTTGATGAGATGGCAAAGGATGGCACACTGACCGAGCTGTCTGAGAAGTACTTCGGAATGGATATTTCTAAGAAATAAAAAAAGTGTAATTGGATATTTTAACATTGTCAGGCAAGAAGTCCCCCACTTCTAAAGTGGCGGGATGAATTGCCTTTTTTATTGACATTCTGCTTATCTTATGGTAAAATAAAGTCAGTCGATAGTATATAAAAGCAGGTAATTACAATGAAATTAGACAGAAATATGCATTCAGTATTCTTACTGAATTATCATCTTGTATTAGTAACAAAATACCGCAAAAAGGTCTTTGACGATGCGATTTCTGCACGGGCAAAAGAGATCTTTGTGTACATTGGTGAGAATTACCACATTACATTGGTTGAGTGGAACCATGACAAAGATCACGTTCATATCCTGTTTCGTGCACATCCCAACACACAGATCAGCCGCTTCATGAATGCTTATAAGAGCGCAAGCAGCCGATTGCTGAAAAAGGAATATCCGCAAATACGGGAGAAGCTGTGGAAGGAAACCTTCTGGAGTCAGAGCTTTTGTCTGCTGACAACCGGAGGCGCACCAATTGAAGTAATTCGTAAGTATATAGAAAGCCAGGGAATGAACAATAGAAAAGGTCGAAACGCCGGAAAGGAGCTGTATGAGGAAGAAAACGAATACTGGGAACTGTGAACAAATGGCATACCGGTTCTATGGAATACCGTCAGAACAGGATGCGGCTCAGGAAGATAAGACATTTGGATGCTGCCGCTATCTCTGGAACCGAATGCTGGGGGATCACAACACACTTTATTCTGAGATCGGAGAAGTACCGGCGAATACGCCTGCTGATTACAAAGATCTGGATGAATGCAGCTGGCTAAATGAAGCTGATTCTCTTGCACTGGCAAATGTACAGTTAAATCTGGATTCCGCATTCAGCCGCTTTT
>CAUCWU010000020.1 GCA_958446555.1 uncultured Lachnospiraceae bacterium
ATCATAATTCTGTGCTTTTTCTTTCGGATTCTTTTTCTATCTTCTGAATTCATACAACAATCCAGCCTTTCTCTTTTTCTAAATTCTTTACTGCGTTGCTTTTACCTGACACAAAGCGACACGGTAACTTATAATCACAGTATAGCATGATTTTTCAATACAGACAATTGCTTTTCTCACGTTTTTCTTGCAATCTTTCGTTTCTGGTGGTATCATAATTTATATCTGTGCCGCCGTTTTGCTTTTTCTATTTCATCTGACAATCAAATGGAACAAAACGCAATTCGAAAGTTCCTACAAAACAGATCTGCAACTGGTGTCACAAAAAAACAGACCGCTGTCGCGGCAGAAAGTGAGAAAAAAACCATGAAGAAACCGTATTACATCACCACGGCCATTGCTTACACTTCCGGCAAGCCGCACATTGGAAACACCTACGAGATCGTGCTGGCAGATTCGATTGCCAGATTCAAGCGAATGCAGGGTTACGATGTGCGCTTCCAGACAGGTACGGACGAGCATGGTCAGAAGATCGAGTTAAAGGCTGCTGAGGCTGGAAAGACCCCGAAGCAGTTTGTAGATGAGGTAGCAGGCGAGATCAAGAAGACCTTCGACCTGATGAACACCTCCTATGATAAATTTATCCGTACCACAGACGACTACCATGAAAAGCAAGTTCAGAAAATTTTCAAGAAGCTCTATGACAAGGGTGACATCTATAAGAGTGAGTATGAGGGTATGTACTGTACTCCTTGCGAGTCCTTCTTCACTGCTTCCCAGTTAGTTGACGGCAAGTGCCCAGACTGTGGCCGCCCATGTACACCAGCAAAGGAAGAGGCTTATTTCTTCCGTATGAGCAAGTATGCTGATAAGCTGATTGATTATATCAACACACATCCGGATTTCATTCAGCCAGAGTCCCGCAAGAACGAGATGATGAACAACTTCCTTCTTCCGGGTCTGCAGGATCTGTGCGTTTCCCGTACTTCCTTCAAGTGGGGTATCCCGGTAGACTTTGATCCAAAGCATGTTGTCTATGTATGGATTGACGCATTAAGCAACTATATCACCGGTCTTGGCTTTGACTTAGACGGAAACAGCGATCCAATGTTTGAGAAATATTGGCCGGCTGATCTTCATCTGATTGGAAAGGATATCCTTCGTTTCCACACCATTTATTGGCCGATCATGCTGATGGCACTGGATCTGCCGCTTCCAAAGCAGGTATTTGGTCATCCGTGGTTACTTCAGGGCGACGGCAAGATGAGTAAGTCCAAGGGAAATGTCATCTATGCCGATGAACTGGTTCATTTCTTCGGTGTTGACGCGGTTCGTTACTTCGTTCTTCATGAGATGCCATTTGAAAACGATGGTGTAATCTCTTGGGATCTGATGATTGAGCGTATGAACTCTGATCTGGCAAACACACTTGGAAATCTGGTAAATCGTACGATCTCCATGACCAACAAGTACTTTGGCGGTGTTGCTGTCAACTATGGCGTAAAAGAGGATGTTGATAATTCCTTATTTGAGGTTGTCACCTCCACTGCTTCTAGAGTAACTGCTCGCATGGATAAGCTTCGTGTTGCCGATGCAATCACCGAGATCTTCACCCTGTTTAAGCGTTGCAACAAGTATATCGATGAGACTGCTCCGTGGGTACTTGCAAAGGATGAGGCAAAGAAAGAGCGTCTGTCCACTGTTATGTACAACTTAATCGACAGCATCTTAATCGGTGCTTCCTTACTTGAGCCATTCATGCCAGAGACTGCTGAGAAGATCGCTGCTTCCTTAAATGCACCTCTTCGCACAATGGAACAGGCTTCCACAATGGGCACCTACCCATCTGGAAATAAGGTAACAGATCAGCCGCAGATTCTTTTTGCACGTGTTGATGCAGAAAAGATGATGGAAGAAGTTAATGCACTGATGGAGTCTAAGAAGGCTGCTGCACAGGCAGCTGCTCCTGCTGAGGAAACTTCCGAGGAAGAGGAAGCAGTAATCGATATCGAGCCAAAGGAAGAGATTACCTACGATGATTTTTCAAAGCTGCAGTTCCAGGTAGGTGAGATCATCTCCTGCGAGGCAGTAAAGAAGTCCAAAAAGCTTCTGTGCTCTCAGGTAAAGATAGGATCTCAGGTAAAGCAGATTGTTTCCGGTATTAAAGCTCACTACACACCAGAAGAAATGGTTGGCAAGAAGGTTATGGTTCTTGTAAACTTAAAACCAGCAAAACTTGCAGGTGTTTTATCTGAAGGTATGCTGTTGTGTGCAGAGGATGCAGACGGAAATCTTGCACTGATGACACCAGAGAAGAAAATGCCAGCTGGCGCTGAGATTTGCTAAATCAGTTCACACGTCACACTAGATTTGACAAATTCCATGCTTGCATGAAAATTTGTCAAATTGGTGGGACGAAGGGAACTGAAAACCAAGCCAGGGGGACCTGTCCCCCGGCTTTTTTGTATTACAAGCAAGTTTATCGCAAGGGCACCTCGATGAATGACTTTGTCGGCACCACTACATAACGTGATAACTCACAATTACCACATTTTCAAATATTCATACAGTTCATCAACCGTCTCAAATCCCATTTTTCTATACATTTCTTTCGGTGTATCGTCTGCATCTGCATGCAGGAACATTTCTTCCTTAAACTGAGATGCAATGTGTTTCATAAGTGTGGTCGCCACGTAACGCTTGCGAAATGCTTCCCTTACAACAAGAGCATCCATTACCACATAGCCATCTATCGCATATGCATAGCAGGCACCTGCCGGTTTTCCATACAGATATGCCACATAATAATGAAATCCCGGTATCTCCATCGCCTTTTTTACGTAACGCGCATCACGTCTTCTGATAAAATCTTCGCCGTAGTCTGAAGCAAAAGTTTCGATATCAATTTTAAGCAAATCGGCTAATACATCACCGGAAGCACTGTCATATATTATTACGTCAGGGTTGCTCTTCCATCTTGCCATATTTTCTTTCTTATTTCTAAGAAGCATTGTTTCTGTGCAGCATTCTTCCAAAGAAAAACATTTGATCAGAGCCTCATCTAACTTTTCTCTTGTATCGAGCTTTAGAAATCCTCTGCCTAGCTGATGCTGATATGCAATTGCTTGCTCGAGTTCTTTGTCTGTTGGGCCTGTTTGCATATTTTGCAAAGCTACACTTTCCAGCATATCCTTTTTTTCATTATCCAGCTTAACATCATGTTCATTTACTGGATCATCTACTAATGTGGCAAACTGGTTGTGATCGTACATATCATAGAGATCATCATCCTGCCATTTTTCCAGATGCTCAGAAAATGCACGTTTCTGTGAGAACAGCTGTTTAAATGACTGTTCTGCCTTGCGAACATGCGAAATTTCATCCATCAATACAAAATCCACAAAGTGTTCTTTTGTCAGCTCATAATCGACCACACTCTGTTTCTCACCAACCTGATCGATCCACGCGTCTATTCGGACATCTACCTTTTGAAATCCCAACCGCTCATAGACATGCTGTGCTCGCTTATTTTTCAAATTCGTATCTAGCACAATCTTTATATAACCGCGCGAAAACAATTCTCGAATCAGCATACTTAGCACAATTTTTCCAAGTCCCTTTTCCTGAAATGCAGGATTGCAAATTTTAATTCCAATATCTGCTGTACGATTTTCAATCGTATCTTCTCCAGTCTCCTCTAAGCTATCTCCTAGGTTGGCATAGCTCATTTCTCCGATTCGATTCCCATCATACCAGATCACCAAGTGCCTTCTTGTATCATCATTGTCTGCTGCGATCTGCTTTTGAACCTTTTCTTCGCTTGTCCCAAGTCCATTTGGAAATCCGGCATGAGCCATCACTGCACCATCGTTCCACCAGCTAACGAGTTGCTTACAATCTTCCTTCTCTGCATTTTTAATGCAAAGCTTTCCCTGCTCTAATTTCATTTAATGTGCCTCCCTATTGTGCTTGATAAAATCAATAAATGCCTCTGCTGCATGCGACAACACACGATCCTTTTTCCAAATCAACGCATAAAATGCCTTCGCATCTGGGTGATTGATTTGTCTAATACAGACCTCGCAGTCTCGTACAAGTGACGATATCGACTCTGGATAAATCGCAATTCCAACTCCATTTTTGCTGAGTTCATAGGCATTCATCATATGCGCCACTCTGCCGCGAATAATAGGCATACTCTGCGGATCTGAAAACCATCCATGAATCTCACCCTGACGAGATTCACGTGACGGGATCAAAAGATCATATGGAAGCAGTTCATTCGGATTGATCGGTTCATTTGTCTCTGAATAAAGCGGATGACCTTTCGGAATCATCGCCACCCACGGCTCCTCGTATACCTCTAACACATGAAACTCCTCCGTGTTAAATGGCGCCGTGATCATCGCCACCTCGCATAAGCTCTTCGTGACACGATTATGTACATCATCTGTATTTCCATTCCACAAAATATACTGCACATGCGGATGCATCTTCTGAAACTCTGAAATCCAATGTGCAAAAAGATGAGGACCACATCCCTCAACTGAGGCAATGTAAAGTGTTCCCTGTAAGCCCTCTTTTCGGATTCTCACTTCTTCCTCAGAACGGTTCACCAGATCAAGAATCTGCGATGCGTACTGCAAAAACAATTCTCCTTCTTCCGTGAGTTTTACCTTGTGCGGTGAGCGCTCAAATAATTTTGTGCCAAGCTCCTCCTCTAAATCCTGAATCTGACGGCTGAGCGGTGGTTGGGCAATCGCAAGTTTTTCAGCTGCCCTGGTAAAATTTTTCTCCTCTGCTACTGCCTTAAAATATCGAATATGACGAAGCTCCATCGAATCACCTGCCTTTCCAAACAAATTTGCTTTGATGGGAATTCCTTGATGAAAATTCCTTAATATGATATTTTACATGATAGCATGTATAGCCACCTCGTTACAATACCTATAGAGTATTGTTATACATTTATTATATGTATTTCACATTTTCATTGCCGTGTGCTACTATAAAACCATCAAGAAGAGATCCGGCCGGTCTCCAAAAAAGAACCAACTCATTACTTCACTAGTATAGAGTTAATGAAAGAAAGAGAGGTATTTATTATGAAGAAGATTTTAGATAAGGTCAGCGAATTTTTTAAGGAATATTATGTAAGCTTTGGTGAGAGAATCTGACAATGACGACTGATGATAATTGTTTGACACATTCAAAGGGTGCCGTAAAATGAAGCTAGAAAAACTAGATCATTTTACGACACCCTATTTTCGCCTTCAAATATTGTTTTTTTAATGGTGTACCCTAAATAGTATACCCCACTATCTCCTATTCAGCAACAGCCTCTAAATTATCTCAACATTCTTCCCATCTCGGCTTATGCTTTTTATCTGGACTTGAAGGGCAAATTCCAGACATTGTCGGTGGGCATGTTGGCGGTCTCCCATTGCTAGTTGTTAATGTACCACCTCTTGACATACCACAATAGATACAAACTGGTGTCCATCTAATGCTTTGGCTCATACTATAATTCTCCTTTCGTTTCACCTTAATCAATGCGATACGCACAATCATGCATTATTTACAACGCATTGTTTTCTTTTATCCTTATATTATCACTATAGATATAATAAGTCAATACTATTAAGCATTAAATTTCAAAATATGCATAAATTATTTTAACAATCAGTGTAATATCACTTCAAAATAATCAATCAAATAAAATGGCACTCTTTGCACTTCTAAATAATTTCTTTAATCCACAAATCACCTTAAGAAGCATATTTTATTCGTAAACGCTCAATAGTGGATGCGTAGACCGGTAATTGTCAAGAGTCTTGTCACCCGCCTTTACCATTGTCTGGTTTCCAAATCCATCATACTCAAATGCATAAGTGATTCCACCATGCTGGATACTCTTAATTCGGTCTCCCTCATCATGACCACATTGAGGACAGGTACGATGGTTTGATTAGTGTCCCTGGTGGCTCAAGCTTGCGAATTTTTGTTCTTTTCCCTACTCGACTACATTCTAATAAAACACAAAAAAAGCCGGAAAGCTCTTTTCTTGAACTTTCAGACTTTTTTAATATCATGATGTTTTTAGGGACACATATCGAGCCAGTAGGGACACATTGTGAGCCACCGTCCCTGTCACCATGGTCACTTCCACGCTTCGTGAAGTTCGTGCACAGTTGGGAAAATATAGTCTGGCTTGTAGCTGCTTTCTTCGGCATCTTTTCTTGTCGCCTCTCCTGTAAGTACAAGCGCTGTCTCGACACCTGCATTGATGCCAGATAAAATGTCTGTATATAGACGGTCTCCGATTACTAATGTTTCATCCTTTGTAAAATGATTCTGCGCAACAGACATATCAACCATTCCTGGCTCTGGCTTTCCGATAAAATACGGCTTTTTCTTTACGGCATGTTCAATCATCTGACACATCGCGCCGCAGTCTGGCACAAATCCAAACTCAATCGGACACACCAGATCTGGATTTGTTGCTACATAGCCTACATCTCTCGTGGAAAGAATCTTGCATGTATCTGTCAGCTTTTCATAAGTCAGCTCATTGTCGTATGCGACAAGCACACATGCAATCTCTGGATCCTCACAGTCAGTTGTCACACGAATGCCGCTCTTTTTCAACTCCCTGATCAATGATTTTGTTCCCATTACATAGATTAGCTTATCATCATAATTTTTCTTTAAATAATGAATTGTTGCATAGGATGCTGTGATAAAATTGCTGTAATCGGTCTTAATTCCGAGCTTCTGAAACTTCAGAATATAGTCCTGAATGCTCTTTGTGGAATTGTTTGTTATAAAGACAAACTGACCTCCGCTTTGACGGATATCCTCAAGGAACTGCATTGTGCCGTCGATCAAGCGCTCACCCTGACACACTGTTCCGTCAATATCAAATAAAAAAAGCTTTTTGTTGCTTAGCATCCTGTTACCTCTCTTCTTACTCGTAATGCGACATCAGGATAATTAGTGATAACTGCCTCTAAATCATGCTGAATAAAATTTTTCATATCCTTTTCATTATTTACAGTCCATACGCGCACCTTCTCGCCGCTCTCGTTCCATCTTTTCATGAAATCAGACATATACATATGGTAGACAGCTGGATGAAGACCCTCCACACCATTTGCCTTTGCATACTGCTCAACATTTAAAATTACATCAGAAAACAGCCATGCTGTCTCTGCTGTACTGTCAATCTCCTTAATCTTTGCAATACTGTGATGATTAAAGGAAGAATAAATCACTCTGTCATGCATTCCCGTTTCCTGGACAATAAAAGCTGTCTTTTCTTCAATCTGCGGATACCAGTAAATTCCAGTCTTTAACTCTATATTTACATCCATATTTGTTGTACTGACATATTCGAGAACCTCGCGAAGCGTCGGAATACCTGCTCCCACATAAGACTCCATGTGATTATGAAAAGACAGGCGCTTTAATTCGCGCAGCGTCATGTCCTTAATAAAACCGCTTCCGTTGCTGACACGATCAATCTTTTCATCATGTGTCACCACAACTTCGCCATCCTTTGTCACATGAACATCTAACTCAATGCCGTCTGCGCCCTGTTTTGCTGCTAACTCAAAGGCCTCCATTGTATTTTCCGGCGCATATGCACTTGCGCCTCTATGTGCAAATATCTTTGTCATATCTTACCTGCTTTCTATCGTATCTTTTATCTAATAAGCTCCTGCCATCTTTCAGGTGCAATTTCTCCTCCCGTCACCAGACACTCTGGATCAGGTGCTATCACATGGCGAGTCACTTCAAAAATACGTCTTGCATCGCACAAAATACACTCTGCTGATCCAAATACAGTATGTACTGCTGATCCACATTCATCAAATGCACGATTTAGCTTGACAAAATCCTCAGAAATATGTGGCTGCTGTGAGTTATAATGCTTTCTCATATATACAGAAACTGGCTTTTTTCCATGCTGCACGATTTTCATAAGAACTGGCATGTCAGACAGTCTATTTGGCACATTAAGCACTTCCTCTACACTATGGATGTATGTATTTCGCTCATGACCAACCCCAACTAAGAGAATTTTGCCTCCGACATCCTTTAAACGATCATAACAGCCGCCTGGTGTACACGGTGTATTGCGCATTTCTTCCCCGGCCAAATATGACGCAGCATCTTTTCCGTAGCCTGCCATACTGTGAGTCGGATGCAATGAACGAATCACACCAGGACGTTTCAAAAATAAATTAGGTAAAATCCCAACACATGCCGGTTCATTATCCACATCAAAAACAGGATTCTCTGCATTTATCGTCTTCCATGTATGTGTTGGAAGAAGCAATAAACCCTTTTCAAAAAACTCCATCAAAGCATCCAACACCGTCTCAGCTCCTTTTTGTGTTTCACCGATTGCCTTCATAGAAGAATGAATTAAAATTGTTTCCTCACCTGTAAGTCCCATCGCTGCAAGCTGTTTTTTTAATGATTCCTTTGTATGCATAATATTTCCTTTCTAAACTTAAAATCCCCAAAAACACTCTTATAGTACCACACTTTTTTATCTTTTGTAACTATTCTTAACCTCATTCACATCCAAATTAAATCTAACCTGAAGGTGAATGGGTTACACAAATTTTTTGCACTTGTGTATCAGCACTTTCAGTGCTATACTCCACTTGAAAAATACAATTTTTTCAATGGAAGGTGGACTTATGACAATATATGATTTATTTTTATTCGCCGGACAGTCCAATATGGCTGGACGCGGCATTACCTGTACACATTTTCCAGAAGGTGCACCTGACTTAATTTCTGGTGCTGGTGCTGAATTTCGCGCAATCTCTGATCCAACCAGACTTTATCCGATTGCCGAGCCTTTTGGTGCTCTGGAAAACAATCCAACTGGTATTTTTGAGCCAGGTATGAAGACGGGCTCACTTGTCACTTCTTTTGTAAATACCTATTTTCAAAAGACAGGTGTTCCAGTTCTCGGCCTGTCATCAAGCAAGGGTGGCTCTGTCATCGCAAGCTGGCAGGATCACAATGACTATCTTACAGACACATTAACACGTTTAAAAAGCGCGCAAACATTCTGCGAACAGCATAACATTACCCTTCGCCATCAGTATCTTCTTTGGTGTCAGGGAGAATCTGACGGAGATCACCATACAAGTGCTGACGAATATACAAAACAATTTATGCACATGTATGAAAAGCTAAAGGCTGTCGGAATTGAACATTGTTTTTTAATTGGAATTGGCTCTTATAATGGAACTGCTGATGATATCTGCTACGATGAGATTAGAAACGCCCAGTATTCATTTGCAGAACACAGAAAAGATATCACCGTCGTAAGCCGCCTGTTTGAAACCATGAAAGCACGCGGACTGATGAAGGATTCTTTCCATTATTATCAGGCTGGATATAATGAAGTTGGAAAGGATGCTGCCGTAAACACCACAAAGTATGTATTAACTACTGCTGAATAAACTCTTCTTTTTCGTCTTACGCATACAAAAAAGCACCTCGCACCGTACTATTAAATACGATGCGAGGTGTTATTTTTATTTCCACTTGAAATTAATCATTCCATAAATATAGATGAACAAAATTGCTGCTGGAACAAAATATTTGAAGATTGGCTTCATCCATGACTTTATCTTAAGGCCCTTTCCTGTATTAGCCTCTTCCATGAACTTATCCCAGCCCCATCCAAACTTGTTGCAGCAAAACAGTGCAAGTACAAGCGATCCAAGCGGAAGGATATTGTTAGATACAATAAAATCCCATAAATCAAGCCATGCTGTTCCCTCTGCAAATGGCTGGAATTTAATTACGCTGTAGCCAAGTGCGGTTGTCAATGCAAGTACAAAGATTCCTGCAGCACAGACAACGCATCCCTTTGGACGTGACCATCCGGTAAGCTCGCGAACCATTGCAAGAATATTTTCACAGACACCGAGCACTGTAGACATCGCTGCAAATACCATAAACAAGAAGAACAACGCACCCCACCAGCGTCCTCCCGGCATATGAGAGAATACTGTTGCCATTGTATCAAACAGAAGGCTTGGTCCTGCATTAACTTCAAGTCCATAAGTAAAGCATGCGCAGAACATGATAACACCAGCGATAACTGCGACAAATGTATCAAGTACAATTACATGAACAGACTCGCCCATCAAAGAACGATCCTTTCCGATATAGCTTCCAAATATTGCCATACCGCCCATTCCTGTTGACAGCGTGAAAAACGCCTGATTCATAGCACTAACGACTACTGAACCATCAATTTTTGAAAAATCAGGAACCAAATAAAACTTTAAGCCTTCCTTTGCTCCTGAAAGTGTCAAACCATGAATAGCAAGTACCATCATTAAAATCAAGAGTGATACCATCATGTACTTTGTTACACGCTCCAAACCGCCCTGCAGATTAAAGCTTAAAATTGCGAATGCAGCAACTACTGTAACCAGTAAGAATGTAACATTTACACCTGGATTAGTTATCATAGCCTCAAAACCAAAACTATCATTTTGTCCGGTTAAGAACTTAACGAAATAATAGATAATCCATCCAGTAACAACAGTATAAAATGCCATCAGTGCAATATTTCCAATCAGACATACAATGCCAAAGATTCCCCATTTGTGACCTGGTTTTTCCAGCTTTCGATACATAAAGACTGGACTTGCCTGCGATGCTCGTCCTATTGCAAACTCCATAACAATTGCCGGAAGACCTAATAAAACAAGGCACGCCAGATATACTAGCATAAAGCCTCCGCCTCCATTTTGTCCGCACATCCACGGAAACTTCCACACATTACCGCAGCCGATTGCACAGCCAGCCGACAGCATGATAAAGCCAAGTCGGCTTCCAAGCCGTTCTCTATTTTTCATAACATTTCCCTTTCTTATAATAAATTCCCTCTATGACGACAATCGAGGGCAAAGCCTTGCCCCCGACCTCAACAGATAGATTTATTATAAGCCATACTGCACGTTACGTCAACTGCTGATTTAAACTTTTACAGTTTAAAGTAAAGAATATTTATTTTTTCTTTTTTGTGAGAAGCCATGCGCTTGTCAGTGCTGTAAATGGAGCCACTGTCACTAGTCCAAAGCTTCCCACAATGGTATCAAGTAATTCTGCTGCTACATATTTATAATTTAAAATATTGTCAATTGGTGTGCCTTGCGCCATAAATGTCATGAGCAATGCAATATATCCTCCTGAGTACGCCAGCAAAAGTGTTGTTGTCATAGTTCCCATGGCAGCTCTTCCCACGTTCATGCCTGATCGAGCAGCTTCCTTCCAACCAATATCTGGCTTTTTTTCAATTACTTCATTAACTGCTGATGTAATGTCAACAGACAAATCCATCATCGCACCTGATGCTCCGATAAAAATGCCGCTCATATAAATTTGAGAAAGATTCAGCTTCTGATATCCAGCATATAGAAGACTTTCCGAATAAGCCATGACGGCTCCATGAATTTTAAAAGCCTCTGTAAAAATACAGCCTATAATACAAGTTACAAGTACACCCAAAAGTGCACCTGATGACGCAGCAAGCGTTTTCTTATCAAACCCATATACTAAAAAGATGATTAACAGTGTTAAAAAAGCAGTCAATGCAATTCCCCACCAAATCGGATTAGCACCATTTAAATATGCTGGTGTTAAAATTTTCCATATTGCCAATATCGTAATGACAAAAGAATATACAGCTCTAAGGCCTGTCTTTCCTGCAAATCCAATTAACAGTAAGACAAAAATACCCGCCAAAAGCGCTTCCTTATCCAGACGATAATGGTCACTCATCATGATAGAAAGAATAGTGTCGCCACCATAACTTATTACCACATGAGCAACATCACCCTTTTTAAATATTTTATCAGCTTCCAAAGAACCACTTAGCATGTTTACTGCATTTGCTTCCTGTCCCTTAAACTTTCCGCCAAGTATTTTTACCTTACAGTACTGTTCTCCTGATTGAATCAAACCGTTACTAATTACAGAATCCTCGCTTGTAGAAAGCACTTTTGCCTTAACTCTGTCCGTCCCTTTATAAATAGCAGCATCCTCATAGCCTGTCGGAAGCGCCATGAGGATGAAGATCAACAAAATTGCTATAATTGAGACAGAGCTTTTTTTTAGTCTGTCCTTGATCATTTATTGTACTCCTGTAATTTCTGCCATCTTGTTAAAAATATCTGTATTATCATAATAACCTTTGAACTGATCCTGTCCAACACCCATCGCAAATACCTCTACTGGAAGTCCTGTATGTGCATAGGAAGCAAAATTAACACCTGATTTGTTATTTAAAATATGTGTAATTGTTACTGTCAATGGCTCATAGCTTCCATACAGAAGATACTCTTCCTGACCAAACTCAGACTCTTCTCCTGTTCTGCTCATTGTTTCTTCATAAGCCGTCTGCAGCTTCTGATATTCATAATCAGTCATTACAAGACTTCCCTTGTCATCTGTTCCCTCTGGATGTACATCCTTACTGTCAGCCTTATTAGAAGTTTCTGCTACACCATTTGGTGCCTGCAAACCAAAAAGCTCAGTAATATCAACCATTACTGTATCAAAGTCTGTCTTATTTTCCTTATATGCTGTCACATAATCAGAGTCAAACTTTGCATAAGAAATTTTCTGATTGCTAATATTTGCAAGGAAGGTATCGTAATCAGTTCCTGCAAATCCAATAGTAAGACCACCTGTCTCATGATCACCTGTAACAAGAATCAACGTCTCATCTGGATGCTCGTTATAAAACTCAACTGCCTTTCCTACTGCTTCGTCCATTGCTACTGTATCGGTGATAGTTGCTGCCGCATCATTTGCATGACATGCCCAGTCAATTTTTCCACCTTCTACCATCATAAAAAATCCAGTATCATTATTAAGCACTTCGATTCCCTTTTCAACATAATCTGAAAGTCCCCATTCTCCCTCTTCCAAATCCATGTCATAGCTCATTGCATCACTATCTGCAAGTGTCTCATCAATTACGATTGCCTTTCCATCTTCTGCGGTCAAAGCCTGCGCCTCTTCCTGAGTCTTAATTACCTTGTATCCAGCCTCTTCTGCCAGCTGATAAAGATCCGTCTTATCCTTATCAGGTCCTGTTGTTTTCTTAAGACCACCACCTGCAAAATAATCAAAATCACTTGCAATAAGCTCCTGACCAATTTCATAATAATTATTTCTGGATGGCTGATGCGCATAAAATGCTGCCGGAGTAGCATGGTTTAAATTAACAGAGGATAAAATTCCCACCTTATAGCCAAGCTGCTTTTTTAATTTCTCAGCGATAGTCTCATAAGAAGTTTCCATCTTTTCATCCATGTTGATGGTTCCGCTATATGTCTTATGACCTGTAGAAATGGAAGTTGCTGTAGACGCTGAATCAGGACAGAATGAAGTGCTGTCATAAGTCTGTGCTGATCCGGCCACTGGAAACTTCATCATATTCAATTTACTTTCACTCGTCAGCACATCATCACCATCATCTGCAATTGCATTCAAATAATAGTTGGTTGTCTGAACCTGTGGGTAGCTCATTCCATCTCCTATAAACAGGAAAATATATTTTGGAACATTTACATTTTCTTTTTCTGCTGCACCAAAAGCTGGTACTGTACAGACTGACATTGCTGCTGCCAATGATAATGCACTGATTTTTTTTAATCTCATGTGAGTAGTCTCCTTTTTTTATGTGTGTTTTTATTACAATTTGCATTTTAGTAGTCCTTCGTAAAATCTGTTATACTCTTCTAGTCAAATCAAGATAAAATTTTTGTAAAGTTTCTAAGTCACATTATAAAAGCAAAAAAAGCCACCTTAGGTGACTTTTCTGCTATAAAAATTATTTTATTCTTATATATTTCTGACAAAAATCGGTGAACTGTATGCCCACTGTCCATTTTTCTGAGAAACTTCTACGCGATAAATATCCTCGTCTTTTTCTGGAAGCTGATCTTCCATATCAATGTTAAATATATATCTGCTTTCTGGTAGTGCCTTGTGAATCTTAAATGCCTGAGAATAGTGATACTCCCACGCGCGTTCTTGCGAACGGGCGGGGCTTCTTGAGACATGGTAGAACGCCTCAAAGGGCCATCACAAGCCCTCTACA
>CAUCWU010000021.1 GCA_958446555.1 uncultured Lachnospiraceae bacterium
AACAGCAAAAACTTGATATTGAGCTGTTCAAATATAAATATTTACTTTTAAACAATTATTCTTCCACTTTCCACTGTAGTAACGGACAACCGGAACGACACATCCGCATCCCCATGAAAGTGGGGTTGCAATCCAGATACCCATCTCACCAAGATGTGGTGCCAGTAGATAGGCAAAGGTGATTCGTCCGGCAAGTTCTGTAAAACCTGCAACCATACAGGTATTGGCATCGCCTGCTCCTCGGATGATGTTTTGATAGCTTTGCATCACCGCACAGATCAGATACGCAATTCCCATTACTGTTAAATACTCAGCACCAACTGTCACTGCATCTTGCGACTGCTCACTTCCCAAAAATAATGTCATCAGCTGTCGTCCAAATAGCATTGCCATTGCCGCAATCACAAGAGCAGACGCAATACTCATAAAAAGAGTGCAATGAAGACCCTCACGGATTCGCTTAAACTGGCGCTTTCCGATATTCTGGCTGGTGAAAACAGAGAGAGCCGATCCAAGTGATGTGATCACCTGAATTGCAATGTTATCAATCTTGACAGCTGCTGTATATCCTGCCATAACCGATGTGCCAAACGAATTAATTAGGCGCTGAACGCTCATGCTGCCAAGTGAAATTAAGCAGGACTGAAAGGCTGTCGGCACGCCAATCTTAAAGATCTTTGCTGTCATATCGCGATCTGGCTTCTTCGGAAGTCCTAACAGATTAAACTCTTCTCTTTTTCGATATAAGTAGAATAAACAGTACCCAGCAGAGGCATGCTGGGCGATGACTGTTGCAAACGCTGCTCCAGCCACGTCAAGCGGAACCACAACGATTAAGACGAGATCGAGTACAATGTTAATCACAGAGGCCAAAATTAATGCGATAAGAGGTGTCTTTGAGTCTCCTAAGCTTCGAAGAACAGCCGATGCACCATTGTAGGCAACACTTCCAGCTGTAAAGAGGAGTAAAATTCTCATATAGGTGATGGAGTAGCCAATTACATCCTCTGGAACGCTTAGAAGGCGCAGAAAAAACGGGCAAGCAAATACACCGATCAGCATGACAATTGCTGTCAATATACCTGCAATCCATATGATGGATGTCACTGCCCGTCTCATATCGTTAAAATTGCCAACACCAAAACACTGTGCAACCAAAATTCCTGCTCCGTTACACAGTCCCATTACTAGGGAAAGCATAAAAAAGGTCAAGCTTCCTGTGCTTCCTACACCGGCAAGTGCCTGCTCTCCTAAGTATCTGCCCACAATCATTACATCGACCAGATTGTAAACCTGTTGGAATACACCTCCAATCAACAGTGGAACGGCAAAGCCCACGATCAGAGGCATTGCCTTTCCTGTTGTCATATTTTTCACTTGTTTCACGTCCTTTCTGTACCGGTTTTTATATATGAACCGTCTGTACTAGAAGATACGATAGCATATATGATTGTCTAATACAATGGAGAATCACAGCAAATTTAATTTTTTCTTTTACTTTTTTGTTCTCGCCTTCTTTTGTAAAAAACAGAACTTCAGTGGATCCTCATCACAAAAAATTAACACTGGAAAAACATTAAATGACACGTCAAATAAAAAAGGTTCCTCCACACATAAGAAAAGGATTACAAGTAAAAGCAACAGAAATCTTCCATCTCTTCTTTGGCACATCTTTAACAAAGCCGCACCATACAGTACACAAATAAATGCCAACAACACAATGCCATAGCGAATTGCAATTTGTAGATAGGAAGAATCTACATAATTATAAACCTCATATGTTTTTCCTAAAACAGAAAAACCTTGCATATCAATTTTTTGTCCGAGAAGCGAAAACCCATAATTCATAATGGCATTCTTTCCATATTCAAGCCGTCCGGAAAAACCACTATTCATAATTTTCCAAAAAAGACTCTCTTGACGGTATAGTGGAAGAAAAACTGCAAACAAGGCACATACCCATGGCAGTATCAAATACACTTTTTTCAAATAGAAAAATTTTTCCTTTACTTGAAGCAAATACTGCTTTACAGATACAACTCGATTCACCCCTATTACACATACCAACACCGTCAATACAAGAAACGACATTTTAGTATCAGTCTGAAGGAAAATGAAGCTGTTGATTGCCTCCATTACAATTAGTTCTAACCAAGAAATCTTGTCCCTTCGAAGCAACATATACTGCATAGAGACAAACAAAAATAGATTCGGTGCATAAGATGCCCATGCGAATCCAAGACTATATCGCATTCGTTCCTCATCAACAACCAGATTTTGAGTGATTCTAGTTAAGGCACACACAATCGTCAAAAAAAGAACTCCGCCCTGTATGATGCAAGATAATTTCAAAATCTTTTTTTCATCGCTTGTGCAGGTACAACCAATCAATAATACGAATATAAAAATGGTTCGTTCTCCACTCACAAAAATAGTTATACCAGATACTACAAGCAATCCAAGAAAAAAGAAAAAGAAACGCTTTGAATAGTTTCCCCTTACTACATTTGTTACAATACAAACTCCGCATCCCAAATACGAAATGTACCGAATCACCTTTAAAAAATTATTTATTATGTGATTGGGATGAATTGTAGCCCATGAAGTCAACGCAATAGATGATGCAAAAATAAACATCGCATATATGATATAAACAATATTTTGACTAACATATCCTTTTACTTTCTTTAACATAATATCCTCCTTTCCTTTTTATTTTACAAATTTCTATTTTATTCTTTTATTACCTATCACTTTTTGCCTTGTAGTGCTGTAAAAATGTATACGCAATATAACAGGTACATCTCAGAAGAACAACCGTGCGAGACAATTTATTCATACTATTGTAAATAGACACTGATGTTTTCTTGATTCGCCTATCTAACATTTTAATTTTTTTCTTATTTTCTTTGCTTTCCTCACACATCATTAATGAATTGACATGAAACGTGCAGTGTGCGGCAATTCCATTTTCAATATAGCTTCTACGCTCTTTAGAGATGTCATTTGGAAGCTTGCGATAAAATTTCAAGAGACTTTCCTCAACTCGATCTCCATCTGCGATATGCTTTCTGCGGCCTGCTGCACTTACCGACTGCTCTCCAAGACCAATTCGATAACAGTAAAGCGGATATGGTACATACGTAATGGTGTGAATAAATGGGATTGTAAACAGCATAAACTCAGAATCCACATAGAAACAATGCTCGTCAAGATGAATCTTGTTGTCCTGTAGCATTTTTGTCCGATAAATAACAGCGTGATATCTCATATAGTCAATTGTTGAAACCACACGATCAAAATCAAATGTCTTTAGTGGTTCTAACTTAGATGTTTTTTCTAAGACATCCTCTCCACCCTCATAACAGGTCTTGTAGTCCATCAAAACCAGATCACTATCAATCTGTGGAAGACAATTTAATAATCTCTCAAGTGCATCTGAATCTACCCAATCATCGCCATCAATCGCCTTAAAGTAAACTCCCTTTGCCTCTTTGATTCCTCTATTAATAGTAGATCCATGCCCACCATTTTCTTTGTCAATCAACCGCACGATTCCTGGATAGCTTGCTTCATATTCCTTTGCAATCTGAACGGTTCGATCCTTTGATCCATCACTGACAACTAATACCTCTACCAATTCATGATTTGAGGCATCAAGAATGCTCTTTAACAATTTTTCTAAATACTTCTCTACATTGTATGCGGCGATTGAAAATGTCAATATTTTTTCCATTTTATGATTGAATTGCTCCTTTGTTTTTATTGTTTAAACATTATATTCGTTTTTTCTTGGCAAATATCTTGTAAAACACAGCACAGGTACAAATAGAAAACGCATATAATCGCTTCTTTAATGCAGCCACCATCAACTTATGTTTTTTATCTGGTAATTGCTCAAGCTTTAAGCGCTCCATTGCACTTTTACATGCTGGACTTTCTGAAAAACTCTTTAACAAGCTTGTATAATGGGATAGCTCTCTCATTGACTTCATTGCCATTCCATACATCTCAGCCAACTCCCATATCATTTGTACCAAATCAAGTGATCGGTAGGTAAGAAACTCCTCTGACTGTGGAATATTCAGTCTTCGAATGCACTTTTCAGACTCCTTTACATAATCCGTATACTGCTTATATTTGTCTTCAATTCTTCCAGTACTAAGTGAGCCAGCTCTCATACGATAATGATAAACCGGTGCACTCACATAATAAACGCATCTTGCTTGCCCTAACACATCCATATTAAAGATCGTATCCTCTCCATAATGGATATTTTTTAAGAAAGCAGCTTTACTCTGTTCAAGCAATTCTCTCCGATAAATTTTTGCACAAGGGCTACCTAAAAACGGCAAATGCTTCATTTTTTCTGGAAATACTGATGCAAATACCTGCGGCTCTATCGTACAGCCACCCCAAAATGCCGTGCGATACTTTGCCATATCATACCGATAGACCTTCTTTTTCATCTGAGTAGCATCTTGGTCAGAGAATGAATAATTATTTACAATCATTCCCATAACAATATCACTATCCCCATGAACTGTTTCTTCATAGAGTGTCTCCACTGCATCTTTCTCTAGCCAATCATCACTATCCACAAACATGACCCACTCAGCTGACGCATGACTCATTCCGTTGTTTCTTGCTGAGGAAGCTCCCTGATTTTCCTGATGAAATACCTCTATTCTATCGTCATTCTCCTGAAGACGTTTGCAAATTTCAAGGCTATTATCTGAACTTCCATCATCTATCAAAATGATCTGAAGTTCTTTTATCGACTGGGTACAAATGCTGTCGATACATTTTTCAATATACTCTGCCGCATTATATACAGGGACTACAATGCTGACCTTAGCTTTTTCTTTCATTCTTATCTTCCTATCATCGATTTTGCTTCAATCTAGAAAAAATACCTGGATACTTTTCTTTTACAATATAGATTCCACGCCCCATAAAAAGGCAAAACTCTGTTTTTTCCGTTCGAATCCCCCAGGCTAACAACTTTAACAGTCGATTATTTGGATATAAATAGGCTTTCAGACTCTTATAAGTTGGACTCTTAAACTGCTTTTTCGCCCATTTTCTTCGATCTGAATGGCTCATATTGGCTGCCTTACTGCAATTTCTCTGTAATGCTGATAAAAAGTATCGACAATAAATGCTACCTAGACTCTTTAATTCCTCAGGTGTTTCCATGTTCCATCCCCGATACAACTCTAGCATACACTCGACACGTCTCTCATGTAATTCAAAATAGTCCGGCAGATACTTTGTTGTCAGACTTCCTTTTTTGCGAATTGCATAGCGATACAGTGGCATTGCAATCTGGTTACAAGAATCAAGTTCTTTAAATACTTCTATATTAAAAAGCACATCCTCAATCATTGTAATTGTCTGAAACTTCACACCAAGTTGCCTTAAATATGACAGCTGATATGCCTTATTCCAAGCATATCCAAACAGAGTCTGACTTTCTAGCAAAAGTACTTGCTCTCTAACCTTTTGTGGTGTATCAAAAAAGCCTGCTTTTGGAACAATCTGCTTTGTATACTCAATCTTGCTCTTTTGATCATAGTACTCTTCTTCAAGGCCAAACAAGACAACTTTCGCTTTATTTTTCTGTAAACTTTTTTCAATCTGTTCCAACAGACCAGTATCATATCGGTCATCTGGATCCAAAAAGAGGATATACTCTCCCTTTGCTTTTTCCATTCCCTTATTTCTTGCATTGCTAAGCCCACCATTTTTTTCAAGATGAAGCACTTGAACTCTTTCATCATCTTTAGCAAATTTATCACATATTTTGCCAGATGAATCTGTAGCACAATCATCGACTAATATAAGTTCCCAATCTTTAAAAGATTGATTTTCTATATCTAATACTGAATTTTTCAGATATTTTTCTACATTATATACAGGCATTACAATACTGTATTTCATTGGCTGCCCTCTCTTCTGCGCACAGCTTTAAAAACTGCCGCTATATTTTTGATTACAAAATTTCGCCTTTAAAAAAGCAGGGATTCTCCTGCGAAGATTGTTCTTTTCCACACTGACAATTGGAACACACTTATATGCATATTGCTTTTGTTCAATCCATACATTCAGCAAAAGCTCACTGACCCTTCCAAACATTCTTTTTTGAAAATCATCATACTGTTCCAAATCAACTTGTGCTTCTAATTTCTCTAAAATTGGAAAAAGCCAACTACAATATTCATTACACTTTTCCCTTGACATAACAAACATATTGAACATATGTCCTGACGTTCTTTTCATAACGCGATCATACGCCTTTAAATATTCTGGTGTTGTCTGTTCAATAATCTTTCTAGTTGCCAGTAAGTGTTCCTCATAATGCGTATGTGCATAATGAGAATATAAACTCTCAATAAAATAATACCGTTTTACAGGTAAAATGATATCAGTTTTCTTTAACATCCTCGCAAGTTCTCTTTTAGAGAGAACTGCATAAAAAGGATCCTTTTTCCAGAACATCAACTTACGTTTCCAACTTCCCAGATATCTTCGATAATGCACCAGTCCTATATAGTCAGACTTTAGATTTTTCCATGCCCAGTATAATCCTGTCAGTTCACAATAATATGCATTTTTCTCTGATATACTGTTTCCAGAATCATCTCCTTGATATCCTAGATCAATTTTTCCTTTCTTACCAACATGCAGCGGTACATAACAAGTATCGTTTGGCATACGATAATGTTTATGTGTTGCCACAATTATTTTTATATTCATTCTATCCCCTTAGTATACTATTCGTTTCAGTATTCCTTTCATTTTTTTTCATTATACTATACTTGTTAAGTTTTCGCAACACAAAACTATCCCTGTTTGCAGCATATATGACTACAAGGTTCGTTTTTTTATATTTACCGCTACTTAATTATCAACTCTTTCAAAATACATTTCATATGTCTCATACAAATCATCCGAAGAGAAATTTAATGTCTGGTAAAAATGCATCTTATTCCAAATTTCCTCTGAAACAGCAACAGAATGCGTAGTTGCATATTCTACGAAGCTCTTGGACCAGGTTGCATAACGAAGTTTTTCCAATACTTTGGATTCATTTGCAGCACTAAGCGCTTCATCAAAATCATCCACACAGCGAATCAAATAATAATTTTCCTCTGTCTGAATGATATTACTCACATCGCCATCACTCATGTAAAAGGCTGTTTCTTCAAGAATCGGATTAAGCGTTCCTCGGCTAACCTGATATTCAACCTGAGAAAACCGACTAATTTCTTTTGCGACTGTCTCAAAATCCTCTCCTGATGAAATTCGCTCTTTCGCCTGTTCGATTTCTTCGCGCGATGGCGATGCAATCAGCTGCAAAATCATGACACGCTTATCGTTATCGCTCACTTCTGTATTGATATCTGCACAGAGCACATCAATTGCCTTTTGTGCAACTCGATATTTCTCATACAATGCTTGCACCTTTGATTCATCTGACTGAACATATTCTCTCTCTTCACTAGATAAACTTCCATAATAATCTGCCGCAGCTGTCTGACACATTGCTCGATCCTCTTCAGTAATCGTCACACCAAGCTCTGAAGCCATATCGTTTAATAGTACCAATGTACAAAGCTCTTCTTTTACTCTTCCATCACGCAGATAGTTGGAAAAATCACTCTCTCCAGCTTTTTCCTCCCAAAAATTATTTTCTCCCAAATTTTGATAGTACAAGTTATAGCGTGTCTGAAAATCCAAAAAGACCAGACTGCACTCCTCTAATGTCAACCTAGTCTTTGTCCCACTCAATAAAACATGATCTGTTAATGAATTTGAAAATACTACACTGTTACAACCGTTAAGGCAAAAAAGCATCCCTACAGCTGTCAGACCAATCATCTGCTTCTTCAATTTCAAATACCTCTTCTTGATTTTTGAATCGTTTCTGAACCGTTCCATATACCTATTTTTCAAAATCGCGTGAGCGAATACAATACAATAACCCTTTTGTGAAAGATACCTCTGCCTTTTCTTCACAAATTTCATTGCTGATGCAGCGCGTACTTCCCTTTTTTAGCGTAAAATCATTCACTGTATAAGCAAAGCCTTTTAATGTAATTCCCTCTGTTTGGTCGGTATAAGATAGAAACGATACATATTTCCATTTAGGCAATCTTTCCAATACTGTTGGGCCATCAAGTAGCTGAATACAATTTTGGGGATCAACAATCTTACACACAATCCCTTTCCCAAGTGTTAAACGAAGCAGTTCCAAATTTCCAAGCATATGGTCAATACGCCCTCCAGTTGCACCAACAATCCAGATTACATCCGGATTCTGACTCATCGCAAACTGTACAGCAAGCTCTGCATCTGTCTCATTTTTTTCTGGTGGAAACGAATGCAACTGTGTATGGGCATCTTTAAAATATTCCAATACTTCTTTTGATACAGTATCAAAATCACCCAAGCCACAGTCACATGGAATATTTGCCTTTAACACCTTCTCAAGCGCTCCATCTGCTGCAACTACAAACTGTGGCTGAAATGTATCATAACACATTCTTAAAAACTGCTCGTCTAATGTTCCACCTAGCACAAGCAATAATTTCTTCATTTTGTGGCCCCTTTCATGGCTTTTCTAAGGCCTTGTACATTCTGAGTAATTTCCCCTTTAAACACACAACTTCCACTGACAAGAATATTACTTCCTGCATCAGCTGCCTCAGCAGCTGTCTCAAAGCAAATGCCACCATCCACTTCAATTTTTACTCGATCTGAATATCCATTTTCATCCAACTGCTTTCGAAGAGCCTCGATCTTTGGCGTTACTGAATGAATATATTTTTGTCCACCAAATCCAGGCTGTACCGTCATAATCAATACCATATCAAGTAAATCAAGATAAGGATATACCGATTCCACTGGTGTATCAGGATTGATTGCTAGTCCCACACGACAGCCACACTCACGAATCCACTTTAATGTAGCCTCTACATCCTCGCATGCCTCTAAATGGATTGTAATCATATCACTTCCTGACTCCGCAAATTCCTTAATATAACGAATTGGCTCCTGAATCATCAAATGCACATCAAACACACCGTGAAATGCTTTTCTAAGTGTTTTGATAATCGGAAAGCCAAACGAAATACTAGGCACAAAATTGCCATCCATCACGTCAATATGAAGCCAATCAACCTTTGCCTCTTTTAGTTCCTGAAGTTGTTTTTCCAAACATGAAAAATCTGCCGATAATAAAGATACTGCTAACTCTGCCATATGATTGCTGCCCTTTCTTTTTTCTGTCTCCAGCGGATGCATACTGTCAATAGAGCCTGACTGTCACAATTCCAATCTATTATGATTTTACTTATATCGTCTCACTGCATTTAATTCTTTATAAAAAGCAGTATAGCTTTCATACCGCCTCCTGCTGATCTTGTCTTCCTTCACTGCGTCTTTTACTGCACATGATGGTTCTGATACATGAGAACATCCAGTAAAACGGCACTGGCCAAGATATGGTGCAAATTCCGGGAAGAAAAGCTCCAACTCCTCCTTTTCCAGTGAAAGCACATCAAGTGAACTAAAGCCTGGTGTGTCAAATAAAAAAGTTTGATGTCCCAAATAAAAAATTTCAGAATGCCTGGTTGTATGCTTTCCTCTTTTTATTTTTTCACTCACTGCACCAGTGTCCATACCAGCTTCTGGACAAAAATGATTGACAAGGGTTGATTTTCCAACTCCACTTGGACCTGCAAAAGCAGTAACCTTTCCAGCTAGCAATTCATTCAGTCTCTGGTAGCCGTCTCCCTGTACCTCATGACAGTCCGTAAAGCAGACTGGATAACCAGCTGGTTCATAAGTCTCAAGAACCTCTTTTCGAAAACCAACATCTGCTAAATCCGCCTTTGTAAAGCACAAAATAACTGGCACATCTCGTTTTTCCATCAGTACAAGAAAACGATCTAGCAAGTTGAAATTGGGTTCTGGCTCTTTACAAGCAAATACCATCACGACCTGATCGATATTGGCAACTGCTGGGCGAAACAGCTCACTCTTTCGAGGAAGGAGCTCCACAATGGAGCCCTTCTTCTCTTCCTCATCAAGTATTTCGATTGTCACCTCATCGCCTACAAGCGGCTTTTTATGATCTTTTCGAAAAATTCCTTTTGCCTTGCATTCATATTGTGCTTCATTTTCTGCCTGTACATAGTAAAAACCGGCAATTCCTTTGATGATTTTTCCCTTCATCCTATTGTTCCTTTACTTATTTGGGTTCTGTAAATCTGTCTATTTGGACATTTTACTGTGCAGATGCCGTCTCTACCTGTGCTGCAACACTTGTATCCTGAGCCGGTGTCTGATTCGTTCCTGGATCTGCTGATGTATCGGTACTCGGTGTTGCATCTGGAGCCGGTACTGGATCTGAACTCGGTGCTGGATTTGGATCAGTACTTGGCGTTGTTGCCTCTGGCCCAGTACTAATATAGATGATTACCGTATCCCCTGCATGAAGTGAACCATCTGCACTCGTCGGTGCCCATCTGGTTACATTTCCCACTGCAACATAATTACTGGACTCATACTGAATCTGCACTCCAAGTGACATACTAGCCAAGGTAGAAGCAGCCTGATCCTGTGACATATTAGTGAGTGCTCCTGAATCAAGCGATACTGTCGGTGCACCTGAACTAACAATCAGTTTAACAGTAGAAAACTCTGGTACTGATGCGCCACCTTCCGGCACCTGACTAATTACAGTTCCAGCTGGAACTGACATACTATCCTGATATTCAACTGAATAGTACAGATTTGCTGCACCAATTGTTGAATATGCATAACCTTCTGCTGAATTGCCAACAACCCCCGGAACAACTGCCATCTTCGGTCCAAGACTGATTGAAAAATCAATCTCCGTTCCACTCTTTTGACTGCTATCCGGATCAAGACTCTGTCCACATACCAGACCTACATCTGTACTATCACTGTTAACCTCACTGATTGTTCCAACCTTAAATCCAGCCTGCTCTATCTTCGCAATTGCCTGCTGTCTTGACATACCATAAAGATTTGGAACATCAATATACTCCGGTCCAAGACTGATATATACCTTCAATGAATCACCAGCTTTCAGATATCCCTTATCCGGCTCCATACGAAGTACCATATCCTTTGCATAGGTCTCGCTGTATTCTCCAATATACTCCACGTCAATATCCTTAAAACTTCTCAAATAATATTTCAGAATATTCACATTTCCATTGATATACAACTTACTATTAATCTCAAACTTATCGCTTCCTAAACTTAAGTATACCTTGATTGAGCTGCCTCTATCCACAACAATACCCTCATCATACTGTTGACGACATACAAGTCCAGTTGCATACTCATCCGAATACTCATAGGTTCTTGCCAGCACAATCTTAAGACCAGCCTCTTTTAATGCTTTTGTTGCCTCAGTAATGCTCATTCCAAGTAAATTTGGCACCTTAGCTCTTTCATCTGTATTCTGTCCAGATTCATCCTCGTAAGTAGATACTGCTGGATCACTGTCTTTTGAGATATTGGTATTTTTATTTGATGATACACTTGCCGGTGTACGCTGAAATGCACCAGAAAGTGAACCGACAATATATACTAGCATAACAAGCATTGCCACACCAAGAACTGATCCAATTCCTGCTAAAATCTTGTCAAACATAGTCGTTTCATCTGGATCACGCTTCACTTTTCTGTTTGACTGCTTTTTCTTATTATACTCTTCTTTTCTATAAGCTCTTTCAGAAAATTGTTCTTCCGCACTATGGTCATCATATGCTTCAAATTGAGGTGGATTTTGTTGACGGTGCTGTTTCGCAACTGCACTTTCACGCACTGTAGAAGAACGCTTAACTGCTTGACTCTTTGGTGCCTTTTCTTGATGAGACTGTGACTCTCTAAGCGGACCATCTGCGCGGTTTCTGATATCTCGCATCTGCTCATCACTCATCACAGTGGTCTCTCCCTTTGCCGTCTCCTCAAGCTGAACAAAATGAACAAAACGCTCATTTGGAGCGACAAGTGCATGTCGAAGATCCTTGATCAAATCTGCACAGCTTGAATAGCGCTGATTTGGGCGCTTCTGCGTACATTTGAAAATAATCTGCTCTAATGCAACAGGAACACTCGGCTCAATGTTGCTTGGTGGCACCATTGCCTCATTGATATGAGCAATTGCGACTGCCACTGTGGTATCTCCGTCAAACGGGACACGGCCTGTCACCATTTCATAAATTGTAATACCAAGTGAATAGATATCACTTCTCTCATCACAATAGCCACCTCTTGCCTGCTCTGGTGAAATATAGTGAACAGAGCCTGCTGCACCGTAGAGATTTGTCGTCTCATCTGTGATCGCCCTTGCAATTCCAAAATCGGCAACCTTGATTCGGCCATCTTTTGAGATAATGATATTCTGTGGTTTAATATCACGGTGCACAATATGACGCTTATGAGCAGCCTCTAGTCCCTGTGCCACCTGAATCGCAATGCCAATTGATTCCTTTGTTCCTAACTTCCTTTTTCTTGTAATATATTCTTTTAATGTAATACCGTCGATCAGTTCCATAACAATATAGTGCGTATTGTTCTCCTCGCCTACATCGTAGACACCGACTACATTATTATGCGACAGACCGGCTGCTGCCTGAGCCTCCATACGGAATTTTGCTACAAAGCTTTTATCCTTACAGAACTCTTCTTTTAATATTTTAATTGCCACTAGACGACTGAGTTTTCGATCCCGCGCCTTATAGACATATGCCATGCCACCAGAACCGATCTGCTCAAGGATTTCATATCGGTTGCTCAGAATTGTTCCTGTTCGTATCATCCTATCCTCCATAACCTTAAGGTTTACTCCACTGCTGCCAGAATAACCGAGATATTATCCTGCCCTCCGTTATTATTGGCCTGTTCTATTAGAACATTTGTCTTTTCTTCCAGTGAAGCTGCACTCTTTACGGTTTCAAAAATTGCATCATCGCCAACCATATTGGTCAAACCATCTGAGCACAGTAAAAGCAAATCTCCCGGCACGACAGACTCCTCAAAAATATCAGCTGCTGTATAATCATTTGAACCGAGTGCTCTCGTGATTATATTTTTCTTACTTTGGTACTCCTCCGAATCTCTCGTAATCAATCCTTTTCGATACATTTCTTCCACATAAGAGTGATCCTTTGTGATTTGGCGGATTGTATCTGAAATCAAATACAGTCTACTGTCACCCACTTGAAATACATGAAGCTTGCTTGCCTCATCTACAAACGCAAGTGTCAGTGTTGTCCCCATTCCTCTGTATTCCTCATAATCCTGCGATTTTTCGTAGATTCTACGGTTTACCACACGAATTGCATCACTCACAATCAATAATGGATTATCATAAATGGATTCGCTAATACACTCCACTATTTTCTCCACTGCATAGCGGGACGCAAAATCACCTGCCTTATGGCCACCCATTCCATCGGCCACAATCAGAAGATTTGGCAGTTTTCCCACCGGCTTATCGGATGCAAAGACAGAATCCTGATTCTGGGAACGCATCCTTCCTATATCACTTTTACAACTAATCTGCATTCCAAAAACTCCTTTTATGTATGTTGTTCGAGATAGCTTTTTCGGAGTTGTCCGCATGCGCCGTCAATATCTCGGCCCATTTCCCTTCTAATAGTAACATGTATTGCGCTTTTTTCAAGCAATTTTTTAAATTTCTCTATCTGAACCTGTCCAGACTGGACATAATTTCTCTCTTTGATTGGATTGACCGGGATCAAATTAACATGACACGGGAATCCAGAAAGCAGCCCTGCTAGCTGTCTTGCCTCATCCTCATTGTCATTCACACCTGCCACTAAGCTGTACTCAAATGTAACACGTCTTCCTGTCACCTCGAAATATCGCTTACAGGCTGCTAATACATCCTGAATCCGATACTTATTGGCAATTGGCATCAGTTCCTTTCGTACGGCATCATTCGGTGCATGGAGAGAAAGCGCCAATGTCACCTGGCTGTGACGTTCTGTCAACTTCTCGATTCCCGGAATCAGTCCGCAAGTGGAAATCGTCAAATTTCGCTGGCTGATATTTAAGCCATCCTC
>CAUCWU010000022.1 GCA_958446555.1 uncultured Lachnospiraceae bacterium
CGATTCCTTTGGTGATGACTTCATCGTTCTTGATATTGATTCTTATGTATCCAGTTTTTCTAAGGAAGTTCGTGATCCGAGACTTCAGTCCTTCGCTATTAACGGATGGGGCGCTGACTACGGTGATCCGAAGACCTACTTAGGACAGGAAACCGATGACAGCGATAACGCATATTACATGGTAGCTTATGGTCACGCAGTAGATAGCGAGAGCGATGAGCTGAAGGATCTCTACAGCCAGTTTACTGAGTTAGTAAATAAGGCAGATGCGATCACAGACGATATTGATGCAAGATATGAGGCTTATGCAGATGCAGAAGTCTTTATGCTTGAGCATGCATTGACTGTTCCTGCAAGCTTTGATGTTTCTTGGGAGCTGACCCATATTAATGATTACTCCAAGATGAATGCAATATATGGTATTCAGAATACCAAGTATAAGAATTGGGAAACTTCTACAGATGCTTATACCGCAGAAGATTATGCTGCTTTTATAGAGACATGGAATGAAAATGCTTCTAAATAATAATTGGTAAAATATTAGCGAGCCGGATAATAAGATTAATCCGGCTCGCTTATTTTTTATTTATCAGAATCGTTTTTCTCAGACTTTTTTAAGCTGTTTGGCGGCTGGAGCGTGCTGTCTTCGGACAGCGGAATGCCGCGGTGCTCCACACATGTAGAAAATACAATCTGGGTGCGGGTGCGCCCGAATTTTTGAAGATAATTGACAAACTGGTCAAGCTCCTGCGTGGTATGGAAATAGGCTTCAATCAGCATAGAGTACTCGCCTGTTACGCAGCTGCATTCAACTACGTTGGTGCAGGACTCAATGTAAGGATAGAAAGCTGGCTTTTGGTCAGGTTCTACCTCCAGATTTATGAATGCCTTTACAAGATAGCCGATAGCGGTTACATTTATCATAGCCTGGTAGCCAGCTAAGACACCAGATTTTTCAAGACGCTCGATGCGGGCGCATACGGCCGGTGATGACAAAGAGACACGGCTGGCAATCTCTTTAACCGGTAAACGTGCATTATGCTGCAGAATATCAACGATGCAGCGGTCAATATGATCCATAACAAACCCCTCACTTTGCTGTGTAATAACAGTAACAGAATATTTATTAACATTGATTCATCATAGCAGATAACTTCTGGATTGTAAACAGAAGAAACGAAAGTTTTTTAAGAAAAAATGCTTTTTTTTATGGGGTTAACCTCATAAAATAAACAAAAAAGGTATTTTTTGTGAAAAAAGGTAAGTTTTTCTTATGAAAAATCAAGATAAATGATTGACAGATGCATTTATTTGGTTTATAGTAACGGTATGCTTCAAGCAGAACATGACTAGACGGGAGTAGATGGGCACAATTAGGATCATGGAAAAGTGTACCATCTTTTTTCAAATCATTCTTTGCTGACACAAGTAAGCAATAGACAGCATTTTTTTAATGTCATTCGTAGGGAGGGCATATTTGACAAAAATGCTATATTGCTTTAAAGTGACAATGGATGAAAATCGTCTTATGATTTGATTTCTGCAGGGCAGGCGCTCTTCGTATAGGTATTATGACATCTACAGGGAAATGACAATTAAGAAGAGACTAAGTCATATCATCAAAAAGGAGGATGACACATGAGAAAGACAAGAAAGGCAGCAGCTGTTCTTACAGCATTTGCAATGGCAGCAGTATCCGCAGTACCGGCAATGGCAGACGAGATTAAGGATCTGTATGATTACGAGCTTCAGTCAAGAGAAATTGAGACTTGGAACGTTTTGTATTCTCAGCTGGCAACTGATCTTCAGGTACTGACCAATTTGTATGATGGTTTGCTTGAATCAGATGAGTATGGCAAGCTGGTACCGGCAGTCGCAGAGAGCTGGGAGACAGAGGACAACGGTATTACTTGGACATTCCATTTAAGACAGGGTGTTAAGTGGGTTGATCAGAACGGAAATGAGAAAGGTGAGGTTACTGCACAGGATTTCTTAACCGGACTTGAGTGGGTATTAAACTTCCACAAGAATGATGCAACTAACACTGCTATGCCGATGGAGATGATCCAAGGTGCAGAGGATTACTACAACATGACAAGTGAGCTTGATGCAGATGCAGGTCTTGCACTGACAGCTGAAAGCCCAGAGTTTGCTGATACTGTTGGCATCAAGGCAATCGATGATTATACATTACAGTATACCTGTGTAAGTGAGAAGCCATATTTTGATACTGTAGCTACCTATAACTGTCTGTATCCAATTTCTCAGGCAATGATCGATGAGATCGGCATTGATGGTTTTAAGGCTGCAACACCAGAAAATATCTGGTACAATGGTGCTTATACCTGTACTGAGTACATCCAGCAGAATACAAAGACCTTGACAAAGAACCCACTGTACTGGGATACCGATGCAAAGCTGTTTGATTCTGTTACTGTTAAGATGGTAGAGTCTGTTGATACTGCTTATCAGCTGTATACTACTGGTGAGATTGATCGTGTAGATCTGTCAGAGTCTAACCTGACTACTATCTACAACAATGAGTCAGATCCACTTCATGATCAGTTAGTTGAGAAGCGTCCAACTAAGTTCTCTTATCAGTTCCACTTTAACTATGATAAGCATAACGATGATCAGTCCGAGGATACAAATTGGAATACCGCTATTGCAAACGAAGCATTCCGTAAGTGCTGGTACTATGGTCTTGATCTTGGAAGCTACTACAAGAGAACCAACGCAATCAATCCGTACAAATGCTACAACAACTGCTACACCATGCAGGGCCTTGTATACCTGTCGGATGGTACTGAGTACACCAGCCTGGTTCAGGAGAAGTTAGGTCTTCCGGCATATGATGGTGAGACAATGACTCGTCTTGATTCTGAGAAGTTTGAAGAGTACAAGGCACAGGCAATGGAGGAGTTAACAGCAGCAGGCGTTACCTTCCCTGTACATGCAAGATATTTCGTAGCTGGTGGAAATCAGACTACTCTTGATAGTGCAAATGTATTAAAGCAGGCATTCTCCGATTCCTTTGGTGATGACTTCATCGTTCTTGATATTGATTCTTATGTATCCAGTCTTTCTAAGGAAGTTCGTGATCCGAGACGTCAGTCCTTCGTTATTAACGGATGGGGCGCTGACTACGGTGATCCGCAGAACTACTTAGGACAGGAAACAAATGACGGCGATAACGCATATTACATGGTAGCTTATGGTCATGCAGTAGATAATGAGAGCGAGGAGCTGAATGCACTGTATGATGAGTTTACTGAGTTAGTAAATAAGGCTGATGCCATCACAGATGATCTGGATGCAAGATATGAGGCTTATGCAGACGCAGAGGCATTCATGCTTGATCATGCACTGACCATTCCGTCAAACTTTGATATCGGTTGGGAGCTGACTCACATAAATGATTACACCAAGCAGAACGCTATGTTTGGTATTCAGAATTTGAAGTATAAGAATTGGGAGACTTCTACAGACGCCTATACTGCAGAAGACTACGCTGGATTCCAGGAAACCTGGAACGCAGGTTCTGCTGAATAATATATGGCAAAATACACCGTAAAGAGATTGTTACAGTCTCTTGTAACAATCCTCATTGTGGTGACTATCGTATTCCTGCTGCTTAGAATGCTGCCTACGGATTATTATTTTACCGAGGACCAGCTAATGAAGCTGACCGATCAGCAAAAGCACGATCAGCTTCAAGCAGCAGGTTTATTAGATAGTACCTTTACACAGCTGACACGCTATTATGGGCAGTTGTTGAGACTTGACTTTGGTACGTCTCGACGAATTCAAAGCGGTGTCTCTGTTGTAAAGGTAATTGGCGGAAAGTTTGCAATGTCGATGCAGTTAGGACTGATCTCCTTTGCAATCTCTCTGGTAATTGGTGTTGTAATTGGTGTGCTTCAGGCACGTTTTAAGGACGGTATCATCGACGGCATTGGAACAATTTACACGATATTGGTAAATGCAGTTCCGCCGCTTGTTGCGTATTCACTTGTTCTTGTATTTGGTTCCCATGTGTTAAAGCTTCCTTCCATGTATTCAACGAGAAATCCAGGACCGTCTATGATTCTGCCGGTTGCATGTCTTTCTCTTTCATCAATTGCAGGCTATGCACTGTGGACAAGACGTTACATGGTAGATGAGTTAAATAAGGATTATATTAAGCTGGCTCGTGTTAAGGGCCTTTCCTCGAAGCGCATCATGGTTACTAATGTGCTTAGAAATGCATTCGTTCCGCTTGCACAGTATATTCCTTATTCTATTTTGCTGACAGTCGGCGGTTCTCTTCTGGTAGAGCGTTTCTTCTCTGTTCCAGGTATGGGTTCTCTTCTTACTGACGCAATCAACCGTTATGACACAAATGTTGTTCAGACGCTTGTTATTTTATACGCTGCACTTGGTATCATCGGCGTATTTTTGGGTGATGTTTTGATGATGATCATTGACCCACGTATTACATTGACCGGAAAGGGAGGTACAAGATAATGGCAGTCAATTCAAATGATGACGCACGCTTTAAGGTTGTCGAGTACTCCCCTGAAAAGGCCGAGATGATCGGATATTCCAATTATTCTTATTGGAAATCTGTACTTCACAATTTCTTAAAGAAAAAGAGTGCAGTTGCGCTTTTAATCGTGTTTGTTGCACTTGTTGTATTTTCCTTCGTTGCACTTGTAATCGGAAAATACGATTATCGTAATCTTGTCACAGATAGTTCAAAGGGCTTTATTCTTCCAAACTCAGAGTTCTGGTTTGGTACCGATAACCTAGGACGTGACTACTGGAGTCAGGTATGGTATGCGACACAGACATCCATTAAGCTTGCCTGTATCGTTGCAATCGGTGAGTGTGTGCTTGGTGTTACGATTGGTCTTCTTTGGGGATATGTTCGTCAGTTAGACCGCTTCTTTACAGAGCTGTACAATGTAATTGATAATATTCCGCAGATCATTTACATGACACTGATTGCATTAATGGTTGGTAAGAGCTTTACCATCATGGCAGTTTCTTTGATTGCATTTGGTTGGCTTGGAATGGCAAGAAATATTCGTAACCTTGTTATGATGTATCGTGACCGCGAGTATAACTTAGCATCAAGATGTTTAGGTACTCCGACTTACCGTATCTTGCTTAAGAACATTTTACCGTACCTGATTAGTGTTATTATCTTAAGAGTGGCACTGTCAATTCCGAGAACAATCAGTATGGAGACTACGCTTTCCTATCTTGGTCTTGGTCTTGATATTAACACACCTACACTTGGAATCCTTCTTCGTAATGCAAGAAGCTATTTCCTGAATTATCCATATTTGCTGGTATTCCCGGCAGTTATTGTATCTGTTGTTACGATCACATTCTATCTGGTTGGTAACGCATTTTCCGATGCGGCTGATCCGAGAAATCACGTTTAAGGGGGGAGAACAATGGAAAAGAAACCAATATTATCCGCCAAAGACGTTGAAATTACGTTTAGCCTTCGCGGAAACAAATTAAATGCGATCCGTAAGTGTTCTCTTGATCTGTATGATGGAGAGACACTTGCAATCGTAGGAGAGTCCGGTTCAGGAAAAAGTGTATTTACAAAGACATTTGTTGGTATGCTTGATGGAAACGGCAGTATTACCGGCGGAAGCATTATGTACGATGGCAAGGATCTGGCAAAGTTTAAGAAGGAAAAGGAGTGGATGACTATTCGTGGTAAGAAAATCGCGATGGTTATGCAGGATCCTATGACTTCCTTAAATCCATTGAAAAAGGTTGGAAAGCAGATTCAGGAGTGTATCGAGCTTCATCAGGGTCTTAAGGGAGCAGTTGCAAAGAAGGCAACTCTTCAGATTCTTGAGAAGGTAGGTATTCCATATCCTGAAATGCGCTATAACCAGTATCCGCATGAGTTTTCAGGCGGTATGAGACAGCGTGTTGTTATTGCTATTGCGGTTGCATGCCGGCCGCAGATTTTAATCTGCGATGAGCCTACCACCGCACTGGACGTAACGATTCAGGCTCAGATTTTGGAGTTAATTCGAAATCTTCAGGCTGAGTACCATATGTCTGTTATCTATATTACACATGACCTTGGTGTTGTGGCAAATGTGGCTGATCGTGTTGCAGTTATGTATGCAGGACAGATCGTGGAGGTAGGCAAGGTAGATGAGATTTTCTACGATGCAAGACATCCTTATACTTGGGCACTTCTTTCTGCACTTCCGCAGCTTGGCGTGAAGGGCGAAGCACTGCCAACGATTGATGGTACACCGCCGAATCTGTTTAACAAGATTAAGGGTGATGCATTTGCACCTCGAAACAGACAGGCACTGGCTATTGATTTTGAGGAAGAGCCTCCATATTTTGAAGTTTCAGAGACGCACAAGGCAAAGACTTGGTATCTGGACCCGCGTGCACCGAAGATAGAACCGCCGAAGTCTGTGCAGCAGCTCAGACAGAAAATGAGAGCGCATAAGTAAAAGAGGTATGAGTATGGCTGAGAGAGAAAAGCTGATTGAGGTCAAAGACCTGCAGATTAGTTTCGGAAAAGGACGAAAAAAGTTTGTAGCAGTTGACCATGTGAATTTTGATATTTATAAGGGAGAGACATTCTCCCTGGTAGGTGAGTCCGGTTCCGGAAAGACTACCATCGGCCGCGCTATTACCCGTATCAATCCTACTTCGGCCGGAGAGATCTACTTTAAGGGCAAGAAGATCAATGGAAAGATTTCAAAGGAGCTTGACCGCGAGGTTATCAAGAGCTGCCAGATGATTTTCCAGGATCCTATGGCATCCTTAAATGAGCGTGCAAAGGTTGATTACATTGTATCCGAAGGTCTGTTAAACTTCCATATGTATAAGGATGAGGCAGATCGTGAGGCGAAGGTACAGAAGGCTCTTCGTGAGGTTGGTCTTCTTCCCGAGTTTGCATCTCGTTTCCCACACGAGTTCTCTGGTGGACAGAGACAGCGTATCGGTATTGCAAGAGCCTTGATTATGGAGCCAGAGTTTGTTGTAGCTGATGAGCCGATTTCAGCGCTTGATGTTTCTATTCGTGCACAGGTATTGAATTTGTTAAACCAGTTAAAGGCATCAAGAGGACTGACATATTTGTTTATTGCACATGACCTTTCTGTAGTACGTTTTATTTCAGACCGTATTGCTGTTATCTATAAAGGTCGTATTGTGGAGCTGGCAGAGGCAGAGGAATTATTCCATCATCCACTGCATCCTTATACAAAGGCACTGCTTTCAGCAGTTCCGATCCCGGATCCAGAAATCGAGAAGAAGAAAAAACTTTTGATTTACGATCCAACGCTTCATGATTACACAATCTCTAAGCCACAGTGGGTAGAGATTACTGAAGGTCATTTTGTATATGGTAATGAGCCAGAGCTTGAGAAATATCGTGCTGAGATTGAAGCAATCAATGCAGCAGAGAAAGCATAAAGAAGAGGCGTGAGAAGAGCATGAGATGGTTGAAAAAACAGTATCACCGCTATATGATTCGCCCCATTGTGACAAAAACGATCACCAGAACATTAATTGGTCTGGTGATCGTCTTGCTATGGGATAAATACGTGAATGTAGAGCGGATAGGAGTGTCAAGGCTTGGCTTTGGACTGGGTGCAGTTGGAATCATTTTAATGGCTGGTGCATGGTTTTCCTATCTGCATCTGGATGGATTAACACCTATTGATACAGCGAAAAAGAAATTTGGTGTGAAAAATAAAAAGAAAAAAACAAAGCAAAGCATGGGCGGCGATATTGCAGACTACCTCGATGAGGAGATTGTACCGTATGAGGAACTCGAGGACGATGAGAAAGCGGCATGCCAGATGGCAGCGTTTTTAATCTCGGGGTTTGTGTTAGTGGTTGTCGGAATCGTTATTTCGGCTCTGTAAACTATAAAGCCCCCTCGAGCTGACTAAGGATACGTCTGTTGGGTAACTTATAAAAAAGCAGGGCATATGCCTTGCTTTTTTGTGTAAATAAGGGTATCATAAGACAATAAATAGTATCGAAGGAAGGGATGGAGTTCTATGGCAAAATCAGGAAAAGGAAAAGCAGTCCTTGCAGGACTGGTAGCGGCAAGTGCAGCAGGTATTTTGACTGTGAGAGGCATTTTCCACAAGGTATTCGCCAGACAGGAGAAGGAGGAGGATGCGATCAGTTTGCGCTATAAAGATATCAGTGGACTGAGGAGAAAGAAAGTGACAATTGTGTCGGGATCTACTCATTTGACTGGCTATCTGTATGGAGAGCAGACTGCAAAGGGACTTGTTGTTGTGTGCCATGGAATTGCAAGTGGCGGCGAAGATAATTTGAGCATGGTAAAGTATATGCTTGATGATGGCTATCAGGTATTTACCTTTGACTATACAGGTGTCTATGAGAGCGAGGGTAGTTCATCGGTTGGATTCTATCAGGCGGTGAAGGATTTGAATGCGGTTATGGGCTATATTGAGGCATCCTCTGCATTAAAGGATCTTCCAGTATTTTTGTATGGACACAGCTGGGGTGGTTATACAGCAGCTGCAGAGCTGAATTTTAGACATGATATTGCTGGTGTGATTTCAATTTCTGGCTTTTCAACGCCGATGGCAGTTACAAGAGAGGTTGCAAAGAAGTCAATGCCGTCACTTTTGGCTGAGTTACTGCTTCCGTTTGCAGCTCTTTACCAGCGTGTTGTTTTTGGAAAGAATTACAATTTGTCAGCAGTGGATGGCATCAATAGCTGCAATGTGCCAGTACTTGTTATGCATGGAAAAGAGGATGAGGTGATTGGCTATGAGGGCTCCTCGATCATTGCACAGAGAGCGAATATCACCAATCCGAATGTCGAATATTATACAGAGGCTCGCCCGGGAAAGAGCAGCCATATGGGCATCTTCTTTACGAAGGATGGCACCGATTATTATCTGGCAAAGAAGGAAGAACTAAAGATGCTTCATGATCTGTATTACAATCGCGTTCCGAAGAATGTTCTTTCCAAATGGTTTTCACGTTTGGACAAAAAACAGGCAAATGAGTTAGATCCGCTGTTTGTGAAGACGGTACTGGATTTTCTCGATAAGTACAGTAAGAAGGTAGGAGATCAGGCTTGAAACGAAGATTTAATTTCGATATAATAAAGTGTAAAAATTTGCGGAGAGGAGTTTTTTTATGAGAAAGTATCAGAAGGTACAGGCAGTTATGATGTGTGCGGCACTTGTAGCGCCTACAATGTCCGTATGGGCAACAGAGGAAGCAAGCAGCGAGGCAGAGACTGAGGTTGTTACAGAGGCAGCGTCAGAGGAAGAGACATTTGGCATTACGTATCCGATTACACTGGCAGGAGCAGACGGAACAGAGATTACACTTGAGGCTGAGCCACAGCATATTGTGTCAATGGGACCGAACATGACAGAGATTTTGTATGCACTTGGTGCAGGTGATCGACTGGTTGGAAGAACCGATTACTGCGATTATCCGGCTGAGGTTAGCGAGGTTCCAAGTGTCGGTAGCATTTCCAATGCTGATATCGAGAAGATTTTAAGCTTAGAGCCAGATTTGGTTCTTGCTTCGACTCATTTTTCTGATGACGCAATCAAGCAGCTTGAGGATGCTGGTGTGCCTGTTCTGTATCTGTATGATGAGGGCGATATGGAAGGCGTCTACGACATGATCGATCTTGTCGGAAAGGCTGTAAACTGTGAGGCAGATGCCGAAGATACAGTTGAAGAGATGAAGGCAAAGATGGATTATGTAGCAGATCGTCTGACAACTGCTGATGAGAATCCGACTGTTTACTATGTTGTAGGATATGGCGAGTACGGCGATTACACTGCAGGTGGAGATACCTTTGTAAATGGTATTTTGACAGCAGCAGGTGGCGACAACATCGCTTCTGATGTAGAGGGATGGTCTTATTCAACTGAGACACTTCTTGAGAAGAATCCACAGTATGTGATCTTAAATGCATACAATGAGGAAGGCTTCTGCACAACAGAGCCATATACTGAGCTGGATGCAGTAAAGAACGGAATGGTTAAAACAATTGATACCAACATGTTAGATCGTCAGGGACCAAGAAATGCAGATGCAGTCGTTGAACTGGCACAGATGCTTCATCCAGAGTGCTTCCCGACAGAGACTGCGTATCCGGTTTTGGTACAGAGCGGTGACACCGAGTACAACATCGAGGCTTGCCCAGAGAGCGTATATGCAGCAAGTGAGGATGTATTTGCTCTGTTGCAGGCAATCGGTGCAGTAAGCGAAGATGCAGAGTTTGAGGAGAAGAGTGTAGACGATGTCGTAACTGAGGCACCGGCAGTGGTTGTAGCTGACACTGAGTATTCTGCTGAGGATCAGGCAAAGCTTGACGAGGCAAACATTCCGGTTATCTATGTAGACTATCAGTCTGATGATATCGTAACAACTCTTGGTCAGATCTTTAACTGCAATGCAAGAGCGGATGAGATTTCTTATTTAATTACTGCATTAGATGAATTAGATGCAGAATAAGGGAGTTTTTTATTGAAACGAAAGAAAACATATTTTTATTGCTATGTTTGTATGGCAGCCCTTCTTTTTGTGGGGGCTGCCATTTCCCTAAGTGTGGGATCAGCAGAAATCGGAGTCATTGGAAGCTTAAAGTTAGCTCTGTCGGGTATTCCGGGATTAAAAAATTGGATCGATATTTCAATGTATAGTAGCATGCAGCGCTATATCATTTTGCAGGTGCGCTTGCCGCGCGTGTTGCTTTCTGCTCTTGTCGGAGCTGGTCTTTCTGCAGCAGGCGGTGTGTTTCAGGGATTGTTTCAAAATCCACTCGCCGATCCGCACATTTTGGGTGTCTCCTCAGGTGCCGCACTTGGCGCAACGATTGCTATTCTTTTTGGTGCACAGGTGAGTGTTTTGGGGATTGGAACTATTGGTGTGTGTGCTTTTATTGGTGCGATTTTAACAATTATGCTAGTATATTTGATTGGAGGCATGAAAAAGGGAGCAAAGACAATAGGTATCCTTCTTACAGGAACGGCAATTAGTACACTTTTTTCAGCTGTGATGTCACTTCTTATGTCCCTTAATCATGATAAGATCGAAAAAGTCTATCTGTGGACAATGGGAAGCTTTTCATCTGCAGTGTGGGTGAAGGTTTGTTATGTTGCTATCTGTGAAATGATTTGTCTTTGTGTCTGCATTGTCTTGTCAAAGGATCTGAATTTGATGGCGATGGGTGAGGAGACGGCACAGAGTCTTGGTATCGAGACAGCGCGTATACGCCGAATTTTGATTTTAGTAGTATCGGTGATGGTTGCCGCATGTGTTTCCGTCAGCGGTGTGATTGGTTTTGTCGGACTAGTGATTCCTCATATTGTACGATTTTTAATGGGGGATGATTACAGACGAATACTTCCGGGGGCGATTCTTGGAGGCGGATTTTTCTTGATGATTTGCGATACGTTAGCGCGCACAGTGACTGCACCGGGAGAACTGCCAGTTGGTGTGCTGACAGCAATTGTCGGGGCACCATATCTGATTCTACTAATTAAGAAGAAGTTGGCGTGAGAAATTTCTAACATTTGTGGTCAACAACATAGATTAGCGGCGAGCCGCTTTCGTAGAAACCCCTGTGAACAGCGTAAAATCAAAAAAGGAGAAAACAATCGTGAGTCGACAAGGAAATAAAAAAAAATCGGCATCGGGAATGGATTTGCTCAAATCAGTAGACATTGTAAGCAATCATTTGACTTGGACACCAGAAGGGATAGATCATCCAATTTTAAAAGATATCACGCTTACTCTTGAGCCAGGTCACATATATGGAATTATCGGGCCAAACGGAGCCGGAAAATCGAGCTTTCTGCGTCATGTACTCGCATTTTTAAAAACAGAGAGTAAAGAAAGCATGAAAATTGGTGATGTGTCGGCTGCCGATTATTCGCGAAAAAAGCTTGCAAGGCTGTTATCCTTTGTGCCGCAGAAAACAGATCTTGAGACAGACTTTACGGCAGAGGAGATCGTTATGACAGGGCGTACACCATATCAGGGACGATTTGAGGGAACATCAATCGGTGATAAAGAAGCAGTTTATCGCGCTTTTTCGCTCACAAAAGCAGATAAGCTTAAAGATAAAAAATTTGCTATCTTAAGCGGCGGCGAAAAACAAAAGATTGTGATTGCACGCGCGGTAGCACAAACCACACCATGGATGCTTCTTGATGAACCGATTGCAAGCCTTGACATTAAAAACCAAATTGAAATCATGCAGACGCTTTTGGAATTAAACAGACAGGAAGGCGTATCTGTGCTTATGGTGCTTCATGATATCAATCTGGCTGGAATTTATTGTGATCGTCTGATTATGCTAAAAGACGGGCAGGTAATTGCAGCAGGAAATACAAATGAATGTCTATGTGAAGAAAATTTAAAGAAACTTTATGATATATCATTTTTTCATATGGATACAAAAAAAGGACAGCGATATTATTACGCTGAAATATAAATGATACCAGGGTCAAAAGGTCAGAAAGCCGATGCAAGCTTGCTTACAAGAGGTTTTTTGAACTCTTGACTCGCCAAAAATATGAGTAAGTAGCCATTTTTCAAAGAAAAATGAGCGGATTACGAATGTTTTTGAAGATTGCGAGAGTGCAAAGCACGTAGCAATCTGGTATCAAAATAAATAGTTAAAGTAAAAGCTCACGATGAAAATCGTGGGCTTTTGCTATACTTTCAACCAACAGAAAAGAAAACAAAAAGAAAACAAATTTTATCTTTTCTGTGCAGAAAGAGTAGGAATTGCAAGAGCCTTGGCAACAGATCCATCTATTTTGCTTAGCGATGAATCAACTAGTGCACTTGATCCAAAAACGACAAAAGCGATCCTCAAGCTGTTAAAGAGAATCAATAAGGAAGACGCAAAGGAGAAAAAATATGGCACTTGAAGAATTTCTTGGAATATCAAATGATAAGCTGTTAACATCATTTGCAGAGACATTATACATGGTTGGAATAGCCCTGATTATTGTAACGATTGTCGCATTTGTTCTGGCAATCGTGCTGATCTTTACAAGAAAGGGCGGGTTATACCAGAATGTGGTGATTTATAATATCATCAATGTGATAATTAATATTGTAAGAAGTACACCATTTGTTGTTCTTCTGGTTGCAATTATGCCAGTTACAAAGTTTTTAATAGGAACGAGAATTGGAGCAACAGTAGCAATTGTGCCTCTTACAGTAAACGCGATACCGCTTTTGACACGCTTATTTGAAAATTCCCTTCTCGATACAGGAAATGGCATTTTAGAAGCTGCACTGGCAATGGGGGCAACACCGCTGCAGCTTGTTACAAAATTTATTTTGCCAGAGTCACTTGGATCTGTTATAAAATTTTTAGGCGAAAACCCAGGGCTTGCCCCTGGGATGAAGCCAAGAAATATTTTTCTAAATCTTTAATGTCGATATCTTCTGAATATAACAGATCTAACAGCATAAAAGGCACATTTAATTAAAAAATTTATGCTATTAAATCGGGAAAAAATTACATTCTTTGAACTTGCACATTGAGAAATTAAAGGGAAATGCCAGTTGACGGATGAAGAACGTGACTGACAATAAATATCATAGTAATAACCATTGTAACTATCAAATGAAACATCCTGTCGTTTGGAGAGCCTGACGTTAAACGATTCTAATTCTTACCAATTACAAAAGTCAGTTAGCAGGCTAAGAAATTTTGTTGAATAATTAGACAATGATGTCGAATTTTGTCGAATTATTATACAGGCAATTATCAATTTCGTGTTTGTGATTTCTTGTAAAGTATGATATACTAATTATAGTAATGAGGAGTATATATTCACTATTAATAAGAAAAAGCAATCGATAGATTCCTAAGTTGATTACCGGGAAAGAAAGGAGTTTTATGGCCATTCGGAAAAAGCAGGAGCCAGACGAATATCAAAAAGCATTACGTAAGTTCCATAAAAAATCAAATCGACATGTTGTCGTGTTTGAAGCTGATATAAGCGAAG
>CAUCWU010000023.1 GCA_958446555.1 uncultured Lachnospiraceae bacterium
CAAATACAATTCATCGATATCATTATAAGCTTGACCATTTGGGAACGTTATTTTATCAACCACATCAACTAATAGGCTAGAATCTGCTGCACTAATTTCTTTATGTAATTCACTAATAGTAGTAGATTCCGTCAAACTTTGTTGATATCCACTTGAAAGCACATAGGTACTTTGTGTATTACTATGCGGGTCTTCCTTACTAGTACCTCTTTCCAGATGATGTACCTGATGCGGTACTACACTTTCTACTACAGTCTGAATTGAGCCATTTAGAATTTCGCTTGTCGCATTCTTGGGAACATTAATTACTAAATAATAATTTTCAGTAATGTTACTTACTTCATCTGTTCCTTTTAAACTAGCCTCATCTACTATAATTGAATGTGTTGCTATCTCATTCAAGCTCGAATCTGCCAGACGATAGTATTCATATTCACCCGTAGTTTCATTTTTTATGCGCACTGTAGGCTTTGGATACCCCTTTTCATCCTCAGATGGTGCATTCTCAGGTTTACCATTCTCACCCACTTTTATAAAAAGCTTATTCCCTTGAGTCGATGCTTTTGCTTGAATCAACTCGCTAATACTTGGCTCCTGATATGGATTTCCTTGAGAATCCGCGAAACTACTAAGAGCTATCAGAACATTTCCATTGCTAGCTTCTTTTCCTGTAGCTGTGTAATAGTATGCTCTTTTATCCTTAGCATCTACAAGTGTCAGTTGTGTCCCTGCTGGAAGATTCTCTTTATCAATTGCAAATTTAATAAACTTCTTCATATCCATTACAGTACCACCCACATTAATATAGCTTTGCCAGCCATATTCTGTGTATGTTCCCATATCACTATTATATCTGTAGGTTAGATATCCTGTAATTGGACTTCCAAAACTCTCCAACACATGTGTTGTTAAACCGTTATAATCAGAAGCATTAAAATCTGTACCATAAGTCAACGTTGCCATAAAATCCATTTCTAGCATACGGCGCACCAAAACAGGGACAAAAACATTGTAATGGTGTCCTTCTTCTGTAAAGGTGACTGTCAACAAAGTAAAACGATCTCGCTCATTATCATAGTCTGTTGTTGTCGAGAATGTAATTTTTCTGGAAGTATCTGTATTCACTTTAAATGCTGGTGTTACAGGTGTATTATCCTCATTTAAAGCTTTTACAAATTTTCCATCTTTATATTGATACACCACTGCCGTTGCTGTTACATGAGCATTATCTTTACTATTTACATTATTTGCTGCCGAAAAACCACCATTTGTTAAGATATCAAGGTAATCACTTACTTTTTCTGTGTTTCCACTTGAAATCTGAACTACTGGAAAATCGCTTTCTGCCTTATTCGTCTGATTTGTATTGTAAGTAGATATCATAGAATTAAAGTCAAATGAGGTTGAAGCTATCTTCTTGTACGTGTAATGAATGCTTGAATCACCATTTCTCTCATTCCATATCTCCTGTGCCTTTACTGTAAAGGAAGTGGTAGCGCTTGATGTACTTCCAGTTGCGGACGAATCAGAGTTGTCTCCACCCTCTGTTGTGGATGAATCTGAGCTATCACTGCTACTAGTTGTCCACGACACACCATCCCCATAGAGATACTTAGAAGATGAAGTTGCGTTATCATATAGTGCCAATGTGCTCTTTGGGCTAGTTACAACATATGGAGAGGCAACGTCGGTTTTGATTGTATCCGCAGGTTTGTAAGCAGACCCCAATAAGTCATTACTATTGCCTACTAATGAGGTTTTTGCATCCCCTTGTGTATCAGTTGCCTGATTATCGGTAGTAGTGGAAGAAAGTGCAGTACCAGAATAGTCAGCAAAGGCGATGTAGTCATTGTCTGAGTCAGTTTTTCCTCCTCCCGCTAGTTTAAAATTCTTATTAGCCGTTGGAATATTTTGGATACTTATACCAGCTATGTTAATTGCAATGCTATCACTTGTTACATTACCAAATAGTAAGCCCATCGGTACCTTCTTTGAAATACTTCCGTTTGTTCCATTTAATGTCACATTAGAAAACAGCAGATTAGATGCTACTATTTTGTTTCTCAAGTTACCAGTAATACCTCCTACAGTTGGCCATCTACCACCAGCATCACCTTTATTACCAACTGCTGTTACTGTAGAATCCTGCACTGAAGTATCAAACAGATATAAAACACCTGCTCCATTACTTTGCGCATCTCCAATAATTGCACCAGAACCCCAGTCTTTTCCTTCTACTTCTAGGTACTGTATTTTACATCCCTGTATGGTTACTGTCTGGCGACCTTGCCAGAAGCCAAGAATACCTCCTGCGGTACTAAAGCCTTTGATATTTGTCTTTGAATCTTCAGAGGTTCCATTTACTTCACAATTGATAAACTCCATTTGTGAGTCCGTCTGTCCTGTAATGCCACTTGCAACAGAACCATAGATATCTGATGCCGTTACGGTACAGCTTTCAATTCTAGTTTGTCCACCTGCCGTTTGTCCAATAATACCTCCGGCTATATAATTGGTTTGAATTATACTAGAACCCTCATAGTTATGATTTGCTGCCTTATCTATATCATTAATCGTTGCATTTTCAATTGAACTATTGCTGATCCAGCCTACATATTTCCAATTGCCCCACCATTGTTTTGATCCTTTCGCATATCCAATAATTCCACCTGCATAGAATGTTCCTATTGTTTTTTCGTTCAGCATTATCTGCTTTGAGGAATCGGTTAGTGTTATTTTAACAATAACATTATTAATACCATAAGTTCGTTCGGCTATTTGTCCAACACATCCACCTACTATACTTTTTGCAGAAACACCTACATTTTCAAGAATTGTTTTCTTACTATTATCAGTTTCGCCATTCTCTGTCATGTTAATAAATAGTCTTGTTTTAACATAACCGAAAAGACCGCCTGCTATAGAGGCATTATATGTCGCTGAAATAGTAGAATTCTGTCCACTAATTTGATTGTTTGTCTGTCCACTTACTGTAGTTGCTGGATTTACACTCAAGTTTCCATTCGATTTTGTATCACATCCACCAATATATCCAGCAAATCCACCTGCTGCATATTTGCCTGTCACATTCAGATTTTGGTAACTGCAATTATTAAAGGCAACACCATATGTCATCTGACTGTCTTGTGGCTGTAACAGGATTGCAATGTTACTATTTTTACGCTCAGCTGGTTTTCCGACATTGCCAAAAATGCCACCAACACTGGCAGGACTGTCAATTGTCAAGTTACTGACCCGAATACCACTCACTGTAATGTCTCGACTATCATTCTTGGCTGTGTATCCTACCAAGCTTCCCGCAAAACCACCAAGTCCAACTTCTTTCTTATTGTTACATGATGTATCTCCTTTTTCTCCATCCGAATTATAATATGTCAGAGAAATTCCTGATACAGTCTTAGTTTCTTCGGATGTATCCGCATCTTCCTGTGTTGAAGTTGAATTAGTGCTCTGCTGAATTATCACATTTGAAAGTGTTTCATTTGTTTCATTTGTTTCATTATCACTTACGCGAACCACATTAAAGATACCACCAACCGATGCTGCATGGAAATCGTCGTCTGCATATTCGCTGACCTGCATATCTACGGTCACATTCTTATTATTACCATTGAAGCTTTTCAACTCTGGAATAACACCCTCTGGGTTATTGCTGCCGTTTGTCCCTTGAACCGCATTTGATACATATCTAGCCCCAATACCTTGGTAGCCATTCTGATAGCTTGTCATATCAAAAGTATCAGCTTCATTTGACAAAACAATTTCCAGATTACCTGCTGTTAAGCTGCTAAAAATTGATGTACTTTTACCACAATATGCCTTAATTAGATACGGTAGATTATCTGCTCCTGGCACATTTCTATCCTCAGTAATAGAAGTAATTGCGTCATTATCCACATTACCAATTGCACTGTAAAGAACATTTCTTACCTTACCGTACTTTCCACCAAAGGCATAGTTCTTTGTACCAGCTTTTATTGCTTGTCCATCTGAATCTCCCGTCTTACTATAGGCTCTACTACTTCCACCTGATGCAGCACCACTATTTACAATTGCAGATAATACCAATAATCCCTGCGCATTATTAACTGTTATAGAATTATCAGTTGCACTTACACATGCCCCTTCTTTGAGCGTATTGATTGTATAATTTTTATTTGTATTATTTAGGGAATCTACCACATTCTTTTCTGCAGATTTTTTTTCATAGAAAGCATAGCCATCTAATACCCTTCCTACATATGGATTAACATAGAGGTTCGTATAAGAGCTAATATCGCTAACACTTTCTATCCAATCTGCAGTCAGTCCTGTTCCATCCATCATATCTCGGAAAATAACACCACCACCAGCAATAGATCCGACATATCCACCAATCTGAATCAAATGGCTTTTGTTTCCATCGAGAGTTATTTTCCAATCATCGGCTACGCCTACAGTTACATTGTCAATGATATTATCACCGCCAAGTACACAGCCAATTGCTCCTCCAAAATATGCACTCGGAACGTATGCAACTGTATCCTGATCTGTATACGTCAAAGTTTTTCTTTCTGATCCTCTATATAAAATTGTTAAATTCTTTACAACACTTCCATAGCTATATGGAATCAGTCCATTTCCTGTTTCCGCGCCTTTCAGAACAAGAGTTGTATTATTTGTACTTGTGATTACACCTCGAAACGGATTATCTCTGGTTCCAAACCCCTTAAAATTATTTAAAATTAATTCAGGATTTGACGCTGAGTTATCCTCACCATCTGCCACTTGAGTTGCTTCGTTTGTGTCTGTTACAGTATTTCCCTGAACTACAGTTCCTCGAATATCATAATATGCATTTAGGAGATAATAACGCATGAAATCTTTATTAAGTTTTACGCCACCCGATATAACCTGCCATTTTTCATTCACACCAGTTCCAGTTTTTTTCACTTGTTCCCAGTAGGTACTTCCATCATACTGATATGTTATATCTTGATCACTTGTATAATCCTTTTCAGCTCCTGTATGAACTTTAGTCTGATTTGTTGTAATCGTTACTCGCCAGTCTTTACTCGGATTACCCGTTGCCATATAGTCTGACAGAATATTCATTTCACTTTCTTTTGTAATTCTGTATGGATGTCCATATGTACCACAGCCAGTTGTAATGTCTACTACTCGCTGGTTTACCTTAATTTCATGCATACATTCACTCGCATTATATTTAGTAGATACATATGGCAAATAACTCGATGAATCAAATTTATCCCTATTATTTAGATCGTCATAAACCAATCCTTCCGGCAGTTTATATGTCGACTCATCATAGTACCAGTTCTGAAGACCTTCAAACTCTGTTGTCTTAGTAATCTCATATCCATAAGTTACTTTATGATCATGCTCATTCCCATTCCAGTCCTCTGAACTTAAGAAATTATAGGTTGCTCCAGATGTATTGTCATCACTAGCATATGCAAATCGTTCTAAAAGCGTCGCATGTGAAAAAATACCACCATTATCTGTTCCATCTGCCTTTTTATCTGGCAAAATAATATGAGTAAATGTCATCGTTATCGACTTTGCTTTTGAATCACCTACATTTCCAATCAAACTAGAAGCGACTGCAGTGCTATTTTTATCATATCCTTGTACATTTACTGTATCCACATTTAATGTAGTATAGCCATATATATAATTTGTACTATTTCTAGATCCAATATTATTAATTAAAAGTGGGGCATAACTCTCTTTACAGTCAGTTACTTTTAGCCCTTTTAATATTATATTGTTTATACTGATATTTAAAAAACTTGGCGTAGTTCCATTAATGTTTACACTGCCTGATGCGAATGAAGAAACTAGCACACCTGAACCCACTGCATATTTATTATTCGGACTATCCCTACCTGCATTGCTCTCATACACTTGTCCAATACTACCAGAAAATTCAACATTATTCACTATTAATTGACTTCCTTGAAAATACAAAAACAGTCCACAATGCATTGCATAATGTTGAGTATGCTTTGTATCACTTCCTTGTGTTGACTTATTATTTTTTTCTTGCTTTTCAATATTTTCATTGTTAAACTTTAATTTTATATCATTTACGTTAACAATGGTATCCTCAATTTTAATTGGATAATAACTATATTTACTCATATCCAAATTTTCTACATTTTGAATATTTACCCAAGAACCTGCGTCTAGTTTGGTATCCATATTTTTATTACTTACAAAATAATTTTTTATATTGCTACAAGCATACTTATACACACTATAAAGTAATAGCTCCTGCGGAGTATCAATTTTACTATTAGCACTACTGTTACCAACATCAGTCAAACATTGATCCAAATCATAGTAATAACGACTATAAGCATTGGTTTTTTGATTCTGTCCATAAGTTGTGCGATTCTGGTAAGTTGTACATTCATTTGCTGGATCTACACCAACTCGGCTAGTAACTCCATCCGCAGTTATATCTTCTGTTGCAATTGAAATTACACCGTTTTTTCCGCTATCAACAATTTCTGGTGCTTTCGATGTCGTATACGCAACAAATTCATCGAAAACACCTGGATTCGTTACTGTTATATTTACTTCGTTACCTATCCGATACGAATTGTCCCAATTGGTCGTATATAAATATAAGGCACCAAGCTCCCAATCATCTTTACCAGCTATCTTTTCCTTTCCCTTTTCTCCTCTACATACTAGAAGTCCAACATCGGTCTTCGCTTTAATTATTAATTTTTCTAAATTAACTCCATTTGATTTAATTTCACACATTCCACCAATACGGTATGCTAGTCCGCCTAAACTCTTTGTATTTTCCGCATTAATCGTAGCATCTTTTACATACAAACTCGCATTCCCCGTATCATTCGCATCCTTAAAATACAACTCCGCATTATTGCAAATACTGCTAATCAATCCTCCACAAATATCTGTAACATTTTTGGCTTCAATTTCAAACCCATCAAAAATAACATTATCAATCTCAATTTTTTTTAGTTGAGTATCTTTCATGACACCGGCAAATCCACCCACATAGGCTTTTTCCTTCTGATCGGTTTTAATACTACCAGTGACACGCAAGCCAGATACTTTAAAATTCTTTCCTGAAAATTCTCCAATTATTCCACCTACAAAAATCTTAGTATCATCAGTTGTTTTACTGCTCTGAATTTCAATTTTTGTTGCTGTTTCATTTAAAATCTTTTTCTCTCCATACTTTTCAAAGTTCAAGTTAACATTTCCATTATAACAACCACCAAAAAAACCACCTGCAACAAGTGTTTGATTTACTTCACAATCTGCTTTTATATTTTCCGCTACCTTTACACCCTTAATGTTAACCGTTGAGTCCTTTACCGCTTCACCTGCAATACCACCAGCTAATATATCCTGTCCTGCATTGCTAATCCAAATGTTACCTGCGATTATAAGATTCTGGATATTTGCATTATTACCTACTAGCGCAAACAAACCCTGACGGCCATGATAGGATGCTCCAGCTGAGATTACTTCACCGTAACCATCATCACCCGATAGTGCCAAAATTCCTGTATTATCCTGTTTAAAGCCAAAAGTCTCTCCGCTTGCTAGTGTAATAGTATAACCACCACCGTTAAAAGTGCCAGCATATGTATCATCTATGCTATAGCTATCACGAGACAGACCAGTGATACCACTACCAGTTAAATCAATATCCGAGTTAAGCGTAATACTCTTCGAACTTGGCGTAGTATTCTGACTAATTGTTTCAATACCACCAAAATAGCCTCTTGTATTCCAGCAAATAGAAAGGCGAGCAAAGGCATCTGTAGAGTTTAATGTAATCGCATTCTCACTTACCGTCGGTGCAGTATTATCCCCGTAAGATACAGTATGATTCGTAGCATCTATTGTAATTAAATCAGAACTAAGCTTTGATTTTTCTGCACTTGAAGTATCAGCTGAATGAAGTCTAATAATCTGCCCATAGTTTCCGATATCATTCATGGCCTGTTTGTCAGTCATAGTCTCTTTACCACGAATATATGTCCAGCCATTTCTATTGCCATCACCATTTGCGTAGATCAGCGCACTTTCCTGCCAACCTACCAGCCAACCCGTCTTGGCTTTTTTTCCACTATCTTTATCATAGATTACCCCTGACAGATTTGTCGTACCCGAAACGTTAATGACACTTTTTTCTGCATAACCGACTAGACCACCACCACGATTGATAGTAGTACTTGATGTAGTCATTGTAATATTATTTGCCTGGACAATACTTCCCTGTGCCAAAAGACCTGTAATACCGCCAAACCCTTTCTTTTCTTCATCGTTTGCCTTTGGATTGTTTACGCTAATATCGACACTATCAACCCTCAAATAAACAGGCAAATTATTGGTAGTATTCTCTCCTGTCTGTCCTATCTCTCCGATCAATCCACCATGATACTGAATGCCTGTATCACTAGAATTTGTTGCATTCACTCTTACATTCTGAATAAGCAGCGTACTTGCAATTGTATCACTTGTCACCTTTCCTGCGATTGCACCAATTGCCTCCGCGCTACAATTTTCATAAGTTGGAGCTATACTTCTCTTAGCAGTAGCATCACTGTTACCAATCGTATATGTCAGCTTTCCATTCAGATTCAAATAGCCAAAATAGCCACCAGCTACACCATTATTACTTACGGTTAATGTTGGTGTTTCAATCTCTACCTTATTTGGCAGTGATAAACTTTGTTCTGCACTTTCAGTTGTAAAACTTGCAGCATTCAGTGTATACTTTCCGATAAAACCACCCACTGTAGCTCCACTTGCACCATTTCCTGTTACTGTTGGTGAGTTCACTGTAATAGTCGATAGCATATCACTATCCGCAAATACAACATCCTCTGCCGTACCCACAACACCACCAGCTGATACCGTTCCAGTGATGTTCGGATTACTTAATGTCATAGCTGCATCGTTACTTGTCGTAATCTTTGCACCTTTTTCAATCAGACCTACTAATCCACCAGCATTTCCATTACTGGAAGTAACCGTAGCACCAGTAAGATTAACTCCTGACTTTATCTCTAGAGCTGTTCCAATTTTCATAACACCAATAACACCACCGGCATTTCCTGCCGCTGATGCATTATTATTGTCATATCCTGCACTAGATGTAACTGTATAGTTGCTATTTGTGAAACTATATCCATCTAAGCATATACTTCCACTCTCCAATGTATTACAAATTAAACCTGCATTGCCTTCCGATGTTGCTACTGCTACAGCACTCGCATTATTATAATCTACTATATTATTTTTAATACTTAATTTTTGTGGAGCTGTAATAGTATCTGCACTCTTCACTGTTCCAATCAAACTGCCCATAGTACCATTACTATCACCTTTTACAGTAATTGGCAATTCATGTCCATCTGTCTTTTCATCATCAAACTGATAAAAATCGGCAATCATCGGTATATCACCTTTTCCTTGCCATGTGATCTGCAGCGGAGATCCACCTAAGATAGCTATTGCCTTTGAAGATAATCCACCAAAAAAAGTATGATCCACATATAATGCGGATGGCCTAATTCCCGTGATTTTTCCTTGAAATGGTACATCTTTGGTTCCAAATCCGCGAAAGGTATACTCTCTTGGTGCAGTTACTGAAGTAGTTTCTTTACTTTCTGCATCTTCTTCAGCTACAGATTCATCGGATGCTACAACAGACGCATTACTAACATTCTTTAAAATAGTTGTTAAATCCGTACCTTGGGATATCTTATTTTTTTCAGTGATATCAATCTGTCCAGCTACATTAATGTCAATATTAATATCCTTTAATTGCTCTGGGTCACAATTAGAAAGTAAAATCAACTGCTGTGCAGGCTCGTTTCCATTTCCATTTATAGTAACTGTATTTGTTTCTGATTTATAACCTTCAAACCAATTAATATCTAAGTAATTCTCTGCACTCAATACTGCCAATTCATAAGACTCTTCTGTCGTCTCTTCTTCTGTCGTCTCTTCTTCTGTAGACTCCTCCTCGCTCTCTTCTTCCGACGTTTCCTCTTCTGTTGAAACCTCTTCTGTCTCCGTGCTAGCTGCTTCTGTAGTATTTTCAATTTCTGCGATCTGACTGCTTTCTTCTGTACTCAGTGCACTATCGGCAGTTTCCGCTGTCGTCTCGATCTCAGTGCTTGAAATCGCTGGTATCTCGGTCGATGTTTCCGTTGGAGTCTCGGTTGGTGCCTCGGTCGGTATTTCGGTCTGATTCTCTCCTTCAGGTACCGGTACTGCGGTTGTCTCTATATCAGCAGAAACAGTGGAAGCAGTCGTATCAGTTTCTGCTGACACGACTGCTGTATCGGTTACTTCGGACCCAATATCTGAACTGTAATAGGCATCGTCTGTCTCTGAAATCACTTGTTCAGGAGCAACCGTATCCTCAGCATAGGTATGTGCGCTTTCCTCTGCATACGTCTCAACTGCCGCTTCACTGCTGTATTCCTCAGCAGCACTTACATTCATCATGCCAGTTGCTACTGTACTTATCGTTAAATTCATTGCCAGAAAACTTGCAAAAATCTGTTTAAACTTTCTCACTGCTATTACATTACTCCTTCCGTATTGTGTTCCTGCAATTTGCTTTCTTTTCTATTTTCTAGTTATCTCTTACGGAGTATCCGTTGTTGTCGTTGACTGTTCTCGTTTAGTTGCGGTAAATGTAATACCCATACAATTCCAATCATCTGTAATCTTTGTTTTATCTTTGATATAAAATGGAATCAGATAATCTCCTGTACCCTCAGTCTGATTCATTGTAAATGTCAATTTCCCAGTAACCAAAATTTGATTTATATCATCGGTATTCTTTCCCAAATTGATCAGGAAGAATTTATCAATCTCTACAATAGCTGGATTCCATGTAAGAGTTGCATCTGCCACACCACTTGAAATTGACACTTCATAATTGAATCCTGCAAATTCTTTTGGACTATTCGTCGCTGTTTGATCAATAAATTTGCTAGAATAGCTAAATTCATTTGTCGATGATCCCACACATGGAACGATGACAGCTGCCAATTTCTGATTGTTTGTTGCTGACAAACTACTAACTGTTGGCGTTGCTACTGCTGTAATTTTCAACTTGTCCAGATCACTAGCCGGGAAGGTAACTGTATATTTATTGGAGCTTGCCCTTCTACCGGCAAGTCGGACATTTGACTGTTCAAATTTATTACTTTGTACAGTCTGTACGTCTCCGTCATCTACCCTCACGCTATAGCTATTTCCTGTATTGCTACTTTCGAACGTAATGTTCATATCATATGTAATATCTTTCTGGCTCACCAGATTTTCATTGCCGTTTGCGTAGTTGTATACAAAGATATCAACAGAAATCTGACTATCTTCCGCTGTGCTTTCACTAAATAATACGGTTCTTCCTGCATAATCTTTACTATCTGTAGTATTGGCACATGCCTGTAAGTAATTTGACGTAAATCTCACAGTCTCGTTATCTCGGTTTCTGGCAACTCCTCGCTGATACGCCTGACTGGTATAGGCTGCAAAGCTTCCGCCCACTGCTGCGCTAAGTCCTGCCAATGCAAGCAGGACTATCAATATGGTTTTCAATTTTGGTTTTTTTGTAAACAAACTTTTCACCTCTTATCTATCCTGCTACCTGTGTATCTGCAAAAAGCGCAATAGACACACGCTATTTGTCTGTCAGTTATCCTTTGCCAGTACATAGAAAATATCGGTTTCCTTTGTTGTCTCTGTCCAACTAATCTCCAACACATAATAGGTTCGATGCTTCTTGGCTTCTGTGCTATCTCCCGATGAAGCTGAATCAGTTGTATCAACAATCGTACTATCTGCATCCAATGCACTATCTGTAATCCAATAAATCGGCTCTGCATGCTTCTGTACTGAAGTATACTCACCATAATTCTTTGAATGCTTCGAATTTTCAGCACTATTTTTAACCGCTGATTTATAATCAGTAGTCTCTAATGCTGCATTGATATAACTTCCTTTAATGGGATTTATGGTATCATACTTATAAGTATAACCACCCTCTGATATTGTTCCATCACTTGCGTTTGCATTTTGTACTTCACTTGCCTTATACAACTGAAACGTTAATCCTTTTAGATTCGTGGTATGGACAATCTCAATTTTATGTTCCCTTCCACCATTCTCAATACTGATCACACGGCGAATTGTAACCTTTTTGCTTTGCTCATCTTTATCCGCATCTGTGTAGGTTAAATCCAATGATGTCAATGACTGTCCATGCGGACCTTTGATTGCAATCGGGGATGGCGGTGCAATACTAATCAATGTCGCAATATTGCTTTGATTAAAAAACCATGCATAGCTAAGACCAATGACAAGTGCAAGTACTACTGCTGTAGCTGCTGCCGAAATGATTAGTCTTCTTTTACTATGCTTTGTTTGATCTTTCTTTTTTGTAGTTCTTTCCATAGTTTCCTCATGCACATGCAGTCTGGCATGCCTTCGTTATTAGTTAACGGTTACGTTAACAAAAACATATTTTACATTATTTCCAATGTACTCATCTGCTAAATCATAATAGCTGCTCCATGTATTAAATACAGTATCTTCCATATCTGCCTTGATACTAGAAGGATCATCAGAATCCTTGGCTCCATAGAACAACTTATCTTTATTGCTGCTATTATTTACAAACTTAAGTAACTCTGTATAATCCGCATTTTTATCGGAGACATCCGTAAACAAATCACCATAGGTATTTCTGGATCCATAGATATAGTTTCTGAAATACTTTGGCCATATCCAGTAAAGTGTTACCTTGTATGGCATATCTTTGGTGAAACTTCCAGAAGCTGAATTGGATTGACTATCTGTAGTCGCTCCAGCATTTTGAAACTCAGATGCTTCAATTTTAAATGAAGGATTTCCCGAGTCTGGCACTTCGATCCATTTACTGTATCCCTTTGTATCATCAAGTCCGCGGAATAAAAGAATATGGCCACTTAGAAGACCATTCAATTTTGTTGCATTCTCTATGATTTTTTCTGCAACTGTTGAACTACTATTTTCCTTGTCTTTATATGCCGCTAGCTCAACTGTCACGGTAACAGATGTCAGGTTGTCCTGTTTTGGTATAATGTAAAACTCTAGCTTGCCACTTGCACCCGGCCAGATGTTTGTTGATGAATTTAGATACCAAGCTAAGTTACTGCTTCCACAATATAAGTCTATTGGCCCATTTGTTTCATCACCTGTATTGACATCTATATATTTATTATATTTTTTACTTGTTCCTTTGCTTAGAGAAGGATCTTTTAACTTATCTGATTCAGCGGGCGATCTACTTCCTGTACTTCCCAGCTCGAAGCTCACTGGATTATCAGCGGAAATTTTTGCACCGATTGCACTTACTTTGGTATTTGACACAAACCACGCAACACCAATTGCGATAATCGCAATAATCGCTGCGATTGCAAATACGATGCTTTGACTTGCTTTTCGTTTCCCCTTTTCAATCTGCTTATGCAGCTCTTCAAGGGATTTATCTTCAAGAGAATCCGACTTTTTATTTTTCTGTTCCATCGGATTCTTCTGATCTTCTATTGTTTTATCTATCTGATCTTTTTTCTTCTCCTCGTCAGTCAATCGCGTAACCTCCTTCCCGACTTAGACTCAAAAATTGATATTTCTTGTCTTTTCTAACACGCTACTATGGTAGCACATCGTTTCCGCATTTTCAAGGAATTTGGCTGAAAAAGCGAGAAAAAATGAGGGGTTAGGGGAAAAAATAGGGGACAGCGCACGCTTAAAACCCTAGCGTGCGCTGTCCCCGAAACGGTACTGATTCCGAAATAATTTTAAAGTGTCAAGTATTGATTTTCCTATCATTGATATTTTTACAAATAAAAATAGGACGCCGTCGTAACGTTGCCCCGTACAAAAGCTGTAAAACAGCTTTTTAAT
>CAUCWU010000024.1 GCA_958446555.1 uncultured Lachnospiraceae bacterium
GACGCAATCCTGTGCGACCTGCTTTCCATTGTAATCGTAAGCGACTGCAATCACCATTCCTGACTTTGTGATATCGACATTTGGAATGGCAAATACAAACGTATCCTGTGGACTGTCACAGCTTCCAACCAACTCGCCATTGACATACAATTCAACTTTTGCCACAGGATCACTTGCAATCAGATAAACCGTCTTTTTCTTCGGATCTCGATAAAGGTATTTTCCTGTTGGCATCCAGAAATTGCCATCAAATGCTTTTTCTTCATAGCGATAATTCGTGCCTTCCTGCTGTGGATAATTCCAGTGACCGACAATTTTAACTGCCGGTTCTCTCGACTGCATCACACGAAAGACCTCAAAGCTTTGCTTTTTGTTTCTTGCTGCATCGACGCGTCCGCTCATACGGCCATTTTCTGAGTAGGCCTGTCTTCCATGCTGGGCTGAATCGGTCCAACATAAAGCTGCACACGCACTGTACCAGTCATGATGCGATGCGCCACCAATTCGATCATTGAAAAATTCGCTGTAACCTCTTGCATTGGCAAGAGCAAGCTCCTCTGATGTCAAATCATAGAAATCACCGCCCGGCTGCTTTCTTCCACCCTTTCCAAGCCATTTATTTTTATAGTCAAAATCTGGTGGTGTGAAATCATCCCAGATTCGTCTTGGCGCTTCCTCTCTGGAATACTCGGTCTCTGTGATTGGACCATGCTCTGCCAAAAATCGTGCTGCATGGCGATTTAACATCGTTCCAACATATTCCGATTCATTTAATACGTCCTCTGTATTGATCGTTCTGCATCCCATGAAACGTCCTCTTGATGGATCAAGCTTCTGTTTTAATAGACGCATCTCACGCATATGTTCTTTATTGATTGAATTATTTCCGGCCTCCCAGAAGACAATTGACGGATGATTTCGAAATGCAATGATCACATCGCGCATCAGCTCAACTCTCTGATCCCACTGTCTTCCAAAATTTTCTTTTTCTTTGTCGCCGGCTGGCTGGGTACAAATGATGCCCTGACGGTCAAACGCGCGAATCTCAGACGGAGCTGCTGCCACATGCATCCAGCGAATATGATTGGCATTGCTCTCTTTGATTAGTCTTGCATCTTCATCCTTTAACCACTCTGGTGCGATGCCGATTGCCGCCCACTCATTTGTTGCTCTCTGCGCATAGCCGCGAAGCCATACAGGGGAATCATTGATTAGGACTCCTTTGTCCTTGTCATAGCCAATCTTGCAAAAGCCAGTCTCAATCTCCTGCTCATCCAGACAAATTGCTCCTATCTCATTTGCATCTGTCTTGTTTGCTTCCTGATCAAGATCTTTTTGTCCGTTTAGGTTGCTTTCGTCCTTTTTGTATAACCTCACAATCACACGGTACAGATATGGATCATCAATGCTCCATAAGCGAAGTCCTTTCTTTTCAGATGTTGCTTTTACGACTGTGACATGCTTAGAATCGATTTTTGTCGGTGCAACCTCGTCTTCCTCCCTTGGAACATAATGACCAGTCTCATCCTTTTTGTAGGCATCCTCCGGCACAATGCTAAGTGGTGAACGTTCTGTTCCCCAAGATGTGAGCATCTGTGGCTCTGATTTAAAAGCAAAACTTTCTGTACCATCATGGCGAAGCACACTTACCTGTAGCCATGCCATAACCGGATGATTCGTCTCGTTTCGAACCTCTGCCTCAACAGATACGCTTGCCTTTCCTGAAACAGCCATACCGTTTTCATCTCTACCAGACGCAATTGTATAATCAGAACCATACACATAGCAACCCTTCGTGAGCAAGTTGCTGTAGAGAGGAAGTGTTAAGTAAACCTTCGGCTTATAATACAGCTTCACTGGGCTTGTTAAGCCTCCGACCGATGGGTTAAAGTCATTGCAATTCCAGAAAAAGCCAACACCCTCTTTTTCCTTAGCCACCATCTCATCCTGAGACTGCAAATAGCTTCCCGGCTCTACATCCGGCTCATTTGGTGTTTCCGCAATACAAAATGGAATGTTTCTTGTCGCCGTATTGTCAGTTGCCACTGCAATCAGATTTTCCTTGCCATATTGAATATATGGTGTCAAATCAAAGCCAAACGGTGCAACACCATTTTCATGGTAGCCGACAAGCGAACCATTTAGATACAGATAGCAGGTCTGGCGCACCTTCTCAAATTGAATCAGGACCTTTTGCCCTTCTCTTTCCTTCGGCACGGTAAACCATTTTCGATAAAAAGCCACAGTGCGCTTCTGACCACTTCCTGCATCCTGAATGCGATCTCGAAACAAATCGCCATCATTAAAGGTGTGAGGAAGTGTCACCTCCTCCCAATCCTTCTCCTGATACTCAGGCTGATAAAAGAAATGCCCGTCCTCATCACGCCATTTCGTAAGCGCATCCTGCAAAGGGAAGGCATCCGCAAGCCGAAACCTCCATCCATAGTGGAAGTAAAATTCCTTTCCGATACTCATCATAGCCTCCTAATTTTATGCTTTGTGGAACCCACTCTCATCCAACTCAGCGAGCAGCCCCTTTAATTCATCCATCGTCTTTGGCAGTTCTTCTTTGATATAGCAAAGTGCCGTGATGACGTTCAAACACCACTGCGACGTGAAGTTGGTTGTGATCCACGGGATCTCGTGAAGCACCTCTGCATTGCCAACATTTTTCAGATCATGTGCACAAAAGCCCTCTGTGTTGTTGTAGGTACACAGTGCATGCAGTAAAATTCTCCAAGTGGTCTTTGCAAGCTCCTTATCCTGTAAGCGGTTTGCACCGTAAGCGGCAAGTCCTGCTGCCAAAAATGGAAGTGTAAACTGGCGCTCTCCGATGATCCCCTTTGATTCTTCTAACTGCTTTTCTCTTGGAAGATAATAGAAGCGGCCATGCTGTGCCAACATATCCTTCCACTCCTCGTCTCCCAACAGATCTGCAATCTCGATCCACACCTGAATTGCACCCATGCATACCTGAAGATGGCTTCCTCCATTTGTGCGCTCTCCGATATAGCGAAGATGGCAATCCTTTGGATCATACTCAAAATCTGGTCCTGAGGTGAGTCGAAGCGGAAGCTTTTTTAAATCATCAATTCCAATCTGAATCTTTTCCTTATAAGCTTCATCACCGAAGCGCTCCCACTGTGTCATCCAGTCTGAGCAAAAGCTTGACCAGTCTGGTCCAGAGCGGGCATGTGCCGGTGCATGCATCTTATCTTTATCAAAGAAAAAGCGAAGTGGATCGGTCGTGACAATCGCCTCATCTGCATCCTTCACATCATCAAACACATCGCTAAGGCGAAGATCTCCTGTCAAATAGTAGTAGAAACGATGATGACCGGCCATCGCAATGCGGGCTTCCTTGCATGAGCAGCCCCAGTGGCGCACATTGTGGCGAGAGCCAAGGCCCTTGAGTGGTCCGAAGTGGTAGATATCCACCTCTGAACAGTGTCGGCTCATCGCCTCTGCCATCGTGAAAATATCCTCTCTTCCGGTTCTCATAAAGGCAAGCCACAGCCACAGTGTCGGGACAAGCTCCGTATTTTGCCATGCATAGCCGCCCATATCGTAGCGCCAACTATGGCGGTATGGATCATAGGTATGCATGATATCACCGTAATTGAACATGCCATACCACTGGCGCACCTCAATCTCTTTTTGGTAGAAATCAAATGCCAGGTCTAGCTGCTCCTCCAAGAAGCGCTCTACCTCAGTCTCACCTGATGGAAGGCTCCACTCTCCAAACGCTTGAAGCTTCTGATAGACAGCTGGCTCTGCGACATAGACAGGCGGCTTTTGAACACTGTCAGAAAAGTTCTTCAAAGCCTTCTCATCCGATCCTGCATCATTTGAAAGCTCAATTGAGAAATTATTGGTGTTGGCAATGCCAAATGCTGATGCACCGACAACATCAAAGCCCTCATAGTAGGTCTGCGAGTAACCCTGATCTGCATAATGGCGAAAATCCATCGCTTCCACCTGTGGACACCACAGCCAGAAAATCACCTCTGCCATTTTCTGATCAAGATCTCCTGCCTCAATTGCTGACGGATACTTTTGCCAGAAATCCTTTGATGCCAGTCGAAAACTTCCGCTCTCATCTGCAATCTCCACACTGCCCGGTGCTCTCATTCCGTGAAGTCCTTCAATATAACAACAGTTTGGATTGTAAATTTTCTTTTTAATTGAAAAATGGGTGGCACTGTTCTGGCAAAGTAGATATCGACTCCAAATTGGCATATTTTGGGATGCCTCAATCGCAGTTGCACTCGCTTCATCGCGCGATGCATCTAAATCAAGCATCTGTCCGTTTGTCTGAGCCTCATAAATCTCTGGTGCGACTCTTGGATGCCAACAAAGAAGCTCGGCCATCTCCTCATGAAAGCTTCCATGATCGGTGCCAAAACGGATATGGCGATTGTACATTGCACCATTCATTGGGCGATGGAAACGCACACCAAGACCCTTTAAGAAATCCTGATTCTCATCGCCATCAAATAAAAAGGTATGCTCAAAATCAACCTTTGGGCTATTCAGATAAAAGGTCTCTCTGATGACAAACGGAAGCACCTTTCGACCATCCACATTACTTACATGGGTTCCTCTGACGCAGAAAGTCACACAAACTGGGCCAACTTGCTCGATGGCTACCGATGTAATCTCTCCAGTATACGGAACTGTTTTTTGAATCAATACGCCGTTTCTCACGCTTCTTTCTTCTAGCTGAAGCATCAATTCAGCATCCGTTACATGAAGCTTTCCATCTACTGTCATATCGGTAAAAAGCTTTGTTCCGCTCTTTGGCACACACGCACGAACACATCCAGCTTCTACCAGATATGCGTCATCACTTTCTGTTACAGATAGCGACGGCTCAATCTGTTTTCTATTTTTTTCAGCCTCATTCGCATCTTCACCAGCTTTCACTGTCACGATGAGTTCTTTTCCGATTTTTCCACTGTCAGCCGTGTGGGCTGTCCACTTTATGGAACCGTCCGGCCAATAGGCTGTGACTCTCGCCTGAGATGGGATTGTTTCATTTCCTGCTGTCACAACAAAAAAGTCGTTCTTTTGCACAGAGCCTTTCTCCCACATACAGCCCCAAGTCGTATAACCATAAGGCTTTCTATTTTCCAGCAAAGAAAGCGCCATTGCTAAAGCCTTATTCTCTCCACTTGCCATTTCTTCCATCTTCTCCATTTTTTCTTGTCTTTCTTCCAAACGATACTGATACCTACGAACAGCAAAGGGGCACCCAGTCGAAACTAGGTGCCCCCACTACCGCTTTGGTATCACACCATTGACGGTTTTCTTTTAATATTTATGCCTACGAATTGCTTCGTTGCTACGCGCCCCTGGCATTACACTTATTCAGCCTGGCTGGAAGCTTCCTCTGTAGCTACCTCTTCAGTTGCTACTTCCTCGGTTGCTGCCTCAGTATTCTCATCATCAGAAGCAGTTGCCTGATCTGCTGCATACATCTCGTTGATCTCAGCAATCAGATCATCGCCGCCCTTAGCTGACCAGTCATCCCAAGCATCCTGCAGACCCTGCTCGTCGATAACACCACAGATATACTGTGTTCTTGCCTCAGACAGGATGTTATCAAGATCAGCACCGTACTTGGAGTAGGTCTCAGAACCGGACAGATAAGCAAGTGCTGGGTTGGTAACTGCTACCGGACGGGTTCTCTGCTCGTAGCACTCGGTCAGAGCCTCATCTCTTTCGGTCTGCTTTAACGGCTTCTTGTCATCCGGATATCCTGGGATATAAGCTACCATCTGGTTCAGACCAAGATTTGGATTCTCACTGGTATCGCGATCAGCAATAACCTCTACCTGACCATCTTCAGTCCAGTTGTAAGTAACACCTTCCAGACCATAATCAGCCAGAATTAACATATCATAATCATTTAACTTATCCAGGAAGGTAAGTGCATTGATTACATCTTCCTCAGTCTTAGCACCATCGGTAGTGATTACATAGTAACCATTGTAACCGGATGTAGCAAGTGTTGTGTTGTTGATAACACCAAGCAGATTCATGGATGCATACTCATCTGGATTGGTAACAGACGGAACCTCGTTGTTTACGAAGTAGTCCCAAATACGACGGCCACTATCCATAACGTCGATGAATACACCATTCTGACCCTTCTTGCAACCGTTTGACCACTCAGAAGTATCGATTGTTACCCAATCTGGAGTCATTAAACCATCGTCATAAACCTTCTTTAACCAGTCGATTGCTTCCTTGTACTCAGCAGTCTGATGTACCGGAACCAGCTTTCCATCCTGCTCTACCCAACCGTTACCACAGCCAAACCAAGTCTGAACGATATCAAACGGTCCTGTGTACTTGGTCATCTCCATACCATAGGTATCATTTGCACCGTTTCCATCTGGATCCTTATAGGTGAACGCATATAACATATCATAAACATCATCGATGGTCTGCGGAACGCCTAAGCCTAACCTATCAGCCCAGTCCTGACGATAGGAGATACCGTAACGTCCAAGCTCACGAACACGCGGGATACCAATCACCTCACCGCCTACAGTCAGACCCTTTAAGGTTTCCTTGTTTACCTGAGACAGGTTCGGGAACTTCTCGCTGTCATCTAAGAACTCAGACAGATCCCAGAATGCACCTTCCTCAGCTGCAGATACGATGGTTCCGTTCATAGCGCCACCACAGGTTAAAATCATTGGCATGTTATCAAAATCCATCAGAGTGGTTCCAAGGATCTGATCATAAGCGCCATTGTCTCCCCACTTAATCTCAAAGTTGATTCCAGTGTAATCCTTTACTCTCTGAATAACCTCATCAGAACCCTCATTCTTTAAGCTCTTACCAGCATTGTACTCCGGAACCAGTAAGGTTACGGTTGGCTGCTCATCTGCAAATGCCATAGATGGGATCATAGTTGCTGCCATTGCTGCTGCCATACCAGCTGCCACAAATTTCTTGTTCATTTTTTTATACCCTCCTAAATAAATAGTTTGGTAGCTTTCGGGCTGATTCAGGTTTTTACTGTCAGCCCGAATTCACTGCCTATGAAAGATGATCTGCGGATAATCAATAATCCACTCTCATTTTATCACTTCGATTGTATTCCCTGTGCCTCTAAACTTAGGTGAGACATCAGCCCTTAACTGCACCTACCATAACACCCTGAGTAAAGAACTTCTGGATGAATGGGTATACGCAAAGGATCGGAACGGTTGCTACTACGGTAGATGCCATACGAACAGCCTTGGACGGCGGAGCACCATTGGAACCCCAGTCCATCGTCTCATCCTGTTCTGCCTGCTGAGCATGCTGCATAACCTCACGCAGTACCTGCTGTACAACCTTCATGTTTACATTGTCGATATACAGCAATGAATTAAAGTAAGCATTCCAGTGACCTACTGCATAGAACAGACCTACGGAAGCCAAAACCGGTTTGGAAAGAGGAAGAACAACCTTGACAAAAATTGTAAGGTCAGATGCACCATCAATATGAGATGCCTCCTCAAGCTCCTTCGGAAGTCCCTGGAAATAGTTCTTGATAATAATCATATTGAATGCACTGATCGCACCTGGCAACCACAGTGCCCAATAAGTATTACGAAGATGAAGAATATTTACAACTAAGATATAGCTCGGTACCATACCGCCGCCAAACAGCATCGTAACAATAACCATGTTGGTGATACCGTTTCTCCAACGGAAATCCGAACGTGCCAGAGGATATGCAAGTGTTGTACTCATAAACATGTTGATTGCCGTACCAACAACTGTTACAAGTAAGGAGTTTGCAAGACCTCTAAAAATAGAACCATCTTTTACAATGTAAGAATATGCATTGCTGGAAAATACAGTTGGAAACAGGAAGAAGGACTTCTCAGTCAGCTCCTGATCTGTTGCAAACGAACCAGCCAGCACATACAAAAATGGGATAACGGTTGCTACGGCAAAAAGTGCTACAAAGAGATACAGAAGAACCTGCACAAATGCATCACCAGGCGACCGCTTGATTTTATTTGCTCTTGAAATATTGTTAGCCATCGCTTTTGCCTCCTTAATAGAATCCGCTCTCGCCGCAGAGCTTTGCAATCTTATTTGCACTCAGTACCAAAATCAAGCTGACAATAGATTTGAAAAGTCCAGCTGCAGCTGATACAGAATACTGGCCACTGACGATACCTCGCTCATAAATATAGGTATCAAACACCTGAGCTCTTGATGCGTTCAAATCGTTCTTCATCAGGTAGATCTGCTCGAAACCTGTATTTAAGATACTTCCGCACTTCATGATCAACATGATAACAACGGTACCACGGATTGCCGGAAGTGTGATGTGCCACATCAGTCTCCATCTGCCAGCGCCATCTACACGAGCTGCCTCATACAGCTGCATGTCAACACCGGAAAGTGCTGCTAGGAAAATGATCGTACCGTAACCGGTTTCCTTCCAAATACTCTGTCCTACAATCAACTGATTGAAGAACTTCGGATCGGTTAAAACCTTCGGAGCTGCATCACCCATGAACATCCTCATCAACTGATAAACAGCACCATCATTTGAGTTGAACAGCTGCTGTGTCAAAGATGCAACGATAACCAAAGATACGAAATGAGGAATGTAAACCAGTGTCTGAGAAATACGCTTGAACGGCATACATTTTAACTCATTTAACATCAGTGATAGGATAATCGGTGCCGGGAAGAACAGTGCCAAGCTCAAAAGTGAAATTGACAATGTGTTTCGGAACAGACTCCAGAAACTTACCGTTTTACTCGTAAAGAACTCTTTGAAATTATCCAGTCCTACAAATTCACTGTAGATAAAACTGGAAAAGACGCCTGAATGACCGCGGATACGCAATTTGTAATCCTGAAATGCCATTACCAGGCCGCCCATAGGAAGATAACAGAAAATGATCATCCAGATCACGCCTGGAAGAACCATCAGATACAGCCACTTATGACGCTTCATGTCTTTGATCAGCGGTGTCTTCTTATGCTGATAGGCTGTTGTGTTATTTTTCTTACCCATGTTTTTTCTCCTTCCTTCGTTTTCGTATCTTCCGACCTATGCTAGACATTTTTCATTTTCGATCAAGTTTTTGTTGAAAATGACCTTTCAAAAAATGTCAATCACTTCACTCAGACGGAATATTTACATTGTCAATATTATATAATAGTTACTTTATTTTTTCAATAGTTTTTTTGCTTTTTCTTCTAAAAAATTTAATATTTTTCACTCTTTTGTTAAAAAATTATCAGTTGTCATTAGATAGAACAAACAAAATTTGTATGTCTATTCAATTTATTTTTAGTTCGTAGCAAATTCAACCATTTATTAATTTTATAGTTTATAAACCTTTAATTCTGAGTATTCTCCGATCATCGGTGCTAGCTGTCTGAAACCAATTTTTCCACCCTCAAGACGTGGACCATAGGTCACACCATCATCAATATAAGAGAACACTTCCAGATCGTTTACAAAAAATCTCACCTGATCTTCATACTTTAAAAGACTAAGCTTGTACGGTGCTGACACATCTGCGACATCCGGAATTGGATCTGCTCCCTGTGTTACCAGATGGAAGCCATAGCTCTTTCTAAGATTGCAGGTGTGGAAACTTCTCTCATCTGGCTCTTTTCTTCTAAAATAGGAGACATGGAATGCATTGATGTCACCGTGATGATACAGTGGATACTCTCCTGTTCTCGGCTGCAAAGAAGGATCAAACAGATCTTCCCCATTTCTTCCCTTTGCCGCAAAGAATAAAATTGCAAGACCTGGCTCCTTTAACGGCTGAAACTCCCACTCGATATAAACATCTGATGGGAAATCCTTCGGACACCACAGCACATAATTGGCCTTCTGTCCCTGTGTAGCACTTAGTCCATTCTCCATGCGAAGCTTGCCCTCCGGAAATGAAATCTTGGCAGTTCCCTCAAGATGAAAGCCCTCGATATCAGCCTCACTCTTCAGCGGATTGTGATAAATCAGTTCCGGTTTCTTCGTAATTCCATACTTTGTAAGTTCCATAATAATTGTGTCTTCCTTTCCTTTTTTTACCATCCTACCACATACTGGAACGATTCACAACCCGGTACCTTTTCGGATCGCACATTTCCGGGTTGCACGTAACTTTGCGATTTGATATAATGGCAAAGAAAAAGCCAACCATTTCCCAAAGAAAAGAGGGGTACCTATTATGAAAACAAAAGTATTTATCGATGGCAGCGAGGGAACTACCGGCCTTCGCATTCACGAGCGTCTTGACCAAAGAGACGACATTGAACTGTTAACCATTGCACCAGAGCTTCGAAAGGACCCTGCTGAGCGCAGCCGCCTGATCAACTCTTCCGACATCACATTTTTATGCCTGCCAGACAGTGCAGCCAGAGAGGCAGTTGCCCTTGTGACCAATCCAAATGTGCGTATCATTGATGCTTCTACAGCACACCGCACCGAAGCTGGATGGGCATACGGCTTCCCAGAGCTTTCTGACAAACACCGCGAGGCCATTAAAACAGGAAAAAGAATCGCAAATCCTGGTTGCCATGCATCCGGCTTTATCTCACTTGTCTACCCATTAATTGCAGGTGGCATTCTTCCGAAGGATTATCCGGTTGCCTCCTTCTCACTGACTGGCTACAGCGGCGGTGGCAAGAAGATGATCGCCCAGTATGAGTCTTCTGATCGCGACGTCGAGCTTGATGCACCGAGAGAGTATGGTCTTTCCCAACAGCATAAGCATTTAAAGGAAATGCGCCTGATCACTGGACTTTCTCGCGCTCCACTGTTTACACCGATCGTTTCTGATTATTATAGTGGTATGGTTGTCAATGTTCCGTTATACACCGAGCTGTTAAATGGCACTCAGACACCAGAGTCTTTGCAGGCATTCTTTGCTGATTATTATAAAGATAAGAAATTTATCAAGGTTATGCCACTTGGCGCAGAGAGCGAGATAAGTGGATTTTTAAGTGGAAATCATTTGAGTGGATATGACGGTATGCAGATTTACATCACCGGAAACGAAAACCGTGTCCAGTTATCCAGTGTCTTTGACAATCTTGGCAAGGGCGCATCCGGTGCTGCTGTTCAGTGCTTTAATATCATGACTGGATGTGATGAGACAAAAGGGTTAAACCTATAATATAGAAATAGAAAGGCAATTTTTTATGTCACTTCGTCATCAGCCTAAGGCTGCTTTGATTAATGATTTTTCCGGTTTTGGCCGCTGTTCTGTCACAGTGGCCCTGCCGATCATTTCCCAGATGAAGGTTCAGTGCTGTCCGGTTCTGACCTCCGTCTTTTCCAATCACACCGGATACCCTTCCTTCTACTTTGACGATTACACAGAGAAGATGCCTTCTTATATCGCTGAGTGGAAGAAATTGCAGCTTCATTTTGAGTGTATCTCTGTTGGCTTTTTGGGGTCTGCCCGTCAAATTGAGATCGTCAAGGATTTCATTCACGATTTTAAGGATGAAAAGACGCAGGTTCTGATCGACCCAGTTATGGGCGATCACGGACACACCTATCAGACCTTCACACCACAGATGTGCGATCAGATGAAAAATCTTGTTCGCTTTGCCGATATTTTAACGCCAAATCTGACCGAAGCCTGTATCTTAACGGATACACCTTATCACGACGGTCACTGGCAGATGAATGAGCTGTCTGAACTAGCTTTGGCTCTTTTAGAAATGGGACCAAGCAAGGTTGTCATCACCGGTGTCTCCATGGGCACCTTTATTGGAAATGTCATCTGCGAGGCAGGTGGCACCCCATCTGTCATCAAAAGAAAGCGTGTCGGTCAGGAGCGCTCTGGAACCGGCGATATCTTCGCCGCTATCTTGACTGCAGACTGTGCCAACCAAGTTGACTTCGAAACTTCTGTCAGAAAGGCTAGTGCCTTCGTACAAAGATGTATTGAAGTAACCGAAGAGTTTGAATGCCCAAAAACAGACGGCGTCTGCTTCGAGGAAGTGCTTGGGGAGTTGAAAGCATGATTGCAAAAAAAATATAGTAAGGAAAGCCGCCGAGGACGGGGCAAATGGCTCTTTAGAGCCACTTCCCCGTCCCCGGTGGCTTTCCTTAAAAAAATGGATCAACTATTTTCTTTTAGAAAAGGCATCAGCACAATGTGCCAATGCCCCTTTTTACAATTATTTTTGATCTTATCCCAAATGCATCATCTCAAGCAAAAACAGCCAGCTTAAACCATAGTAAACAACAACAGCAACAAGGTCATTGATTGTTGTGATCAAAGGTCCTGATGCAACTGCCGGGTCAATACCGATCTTATTAAAAAACATCGGTATAAAAGTTCCTGTCAAACTGGAGATTACCATGGAGCACATAAGAGCAAGACCGATACAGCCAGACACAGCAAATGCAAAGCCTGCAGGACGTCCCTTTACAACCATGATAAAAATACCAAGAAGCACAAACGACAGTACACCTAATAGAAGACCATCGCCAAAGCCAACTCGAACTTCCTTCGCAGCAAGACCCAGCTTTTGTTTTAGCTCCAGATTTTCATCCATCAATACGCGCACGGTAACGGCCAGTGACTGGGTTCCAGCATTTCCAGACATACCAAGTATCATTGACTGAAACGTCATCAAAATCGTCAACTGTGATACAACCGATTCAAAGATTCCGACAACTGACGAAACCAACATTCCAAGAAACATCAGAACAATCAACCATGGAAGACGCTTTTTCATACTGGCAAGAATCGGTTCCTTTAAATCCTCCTCTGCCGTCAAACCTGCAAGTCTTGCATAGTCTTCTCCCATCTCCTCATCGACAACCTCAATGATATCCTGTGCTGTGATAACACCAAGAATCTTATTATTGTTATCAAGTACTGGAATGGAGTCCTCTGAATATCCCTTTAAAATTTCAATACAGTCGTCAATTGACTCGTGACCGTACACATATGGATACGAAGTGACAATCATATCATCAAGACTTGTTCCCTCTCTTGCGATAATCAAATCTTTTAGATCAATTGCACCGCAGAAGGTATTCGTCTCATCGGCCACATAGATCTTTGAGATATTATCATTTTCTGCAGCCTGCTCGACAAGAGAACGCATCGCTCCCTTGACTGTCAGATTCTCGCGAATGACGATGCAATTTGTTGTCATCCTGCTTCCAATCTCATCGTCATCAAAGGATGCAATCAACATAATATCCTTTTTGGACTCCTGATCCATCAAATCAATGATGACAGATCGTTTCACCTTATCAAGTCCTCGAAGTGCTGCCACTGCTGTGTCAGCTTCCAAATTACTGATGATCTCGACAGCTTTTCGAATGTCCATCTCATCCAAATATGGACTGATATCATCAATGCACTCAAATACATCCGATAACATGTCCATATTCAAGATGTTATATAGCTTTTTTCTCTCAACAACTGTCAGCTTTTCAAGGACATCTGCGATATCATTTGCATGATAGTCATCTAGCTTTTCGCGTGTGACTTTCGGCGAGGTGGTACTTCTGATGATCTTTATGATCTCCGACTCATAATCCGGCTTTGCAAAGCTCTCATCCTCTGCCGCAGATTGACTTTCACCATCCTGCTCTAGGGCTTTTGCAAGTGCCTCATCCTGGCTCTTTTCCTTTTCGTCGTCCACGTTATCCACCCCCTTTTTCAGATTTTTAATCGTTCTGAAAAAAGTATAACATTTTGAAATTTGTTCGTCAACAACAGATTTTTGACACAACAAAGAGAACTGTTTCTGCCAAACAGTTCTCTTTGTTTTAAAAATCATTTCAGTAAGACACCAATTGCCTCCATCTGCTCTGATGGGGTGATGATTAGCTGTCTTCCCTCTACCCTAGCTGTGATGGCTG